>QYPX01000168.1 GCA_007280205.1 Comamonadaceae bacterium | reverse complement strand
TGAGCGGCTGCTGGCGGCCGGGCTGCCGGGACTGGTGGTGGCTGATGCGCAGCAGGCGCTCGGCCAACTGGCAGCGAAGTGGCGCGCGCAGTTCACGCTGCCGGTGATTGCGGTGACCGGCAGCAATGGCAAGACCACCGTCACGCAGATGATTGCGGCCATCCTGCGCGCTTTCAAGCCCGAGGCCTGGCTGGCCACCCAGGGCAATCTGAATAACGCCATCGGTGTGCCGCTGAGTGTGCTGCGTCTGCGAGCCCAGCACGAGCTGGCGGTGTTTGAACTGGGCATGAATCACCCTGGGGAGATTGCACAGCTGGCGGCGATCGTGCAGCCGACGGTAGCCCTGGTCAACAACGCGCAGCGCGAACATCTGGAGTTCATGGCCACGGTGGCGGCAGTGGCGCAGGAGAACGGTTCGGTGATCGACGCACTGCGGGACGACGGTACGGCGGTGTTTCCGTCAGACGACGCCTTCAGCGCGCTCTGGCTTGCCAGGGCTGGCGCACGCCCGGCTTCGCAATTCAGCGCCAACGCTGGGGCTTTCGCCGATGTCCGTTGCACCGCCGCGAACTGGTCGGGTGAAGCCTGGCAAGTGACGCTGGCCACGCCGCCGGGTGTACTGCGCTATGCCCTGCACATTGCCGGTCTGCACAACGTGAAAAACTCGCTTGCGGCGGTGGCTTGCGCGCTGGCCGCGGGTGTCAGCCTGCCGGCCATCGCGCGGGGCCTGGAGGCGTTCGAGCCGGTGAAGGGTCGCTCGCGCGCGCAACTGCTCAAGTGCGACGGCCAGGCGCTCACGCTGGTAGATGACAGCTACAACGCCAATCCGGATTCAGTCCGCGCCGCCATCGAAGTTCTGGCCACCCTGCCGGCTCCGCGTCTGCTGGTGCTGGGGGATATGGGTGAAGTGGGTGATCAGGGTCCCGTCTTTCATGCCGAAGCCGGCGCCCTCGCGCGCAGCCTGGGTGTAGACGCCTTGTTCACCCTGGGTGAGCTATCGCAGGCCGCCGCCAGCAGCTTTGGCGCCGGCCGGCACTTCGGTGACATGGCGTCGCTGCAGCAGGCCGTGTTGGCGCAATTGGGTCAGATCGGCAGTGTGCTGGTCAAGGGTTCACGCTTCATGCAGATGGAGCGTGTGGTGGCGGCACTGACGGACCACGCCGTTCAGGACAAGGAAGAAACAAATGCTGCTTAGCCTCGCTCAATGGTTGCAGTCGCTGTCGCCCGAATTTGGGCACTTTCGCGTCTTTCAGTACCTGACCTTTCGCGCTGTCATGGCGGCCTTGACGGCGCTGTTGATCGGCCTGGTGGCCGGCCCGTTTGTCATTCGCCGCCTGACCGAACTCAAGATCGGACAGCCGATTCGCGGTTACGGCATGGCCTCGCATCTGGTCAAGAGTGGCACGCCGACCATGGGCGGCGTGCTGATCCTGCTTTGCATCGCCATCTCCACGCTGCTGTGGGCCGATCTGAGCAACCGCTTTGTCTGGATTGTTCTGCTCGTCACGCTGGGCTTTGGCGCCATCGGCTGGACCGACGACTGGCGCAAGGTGGTGGACAAGAACCCGGAGGGCATGAGGTCTGGCGAAAAATATTTCTGGCAATCCGTGATTGGTTTGCTGGCGGCGCTGTACCTGGTGTTCAGCATCTCGGAGAACTCCAACTGGCGCGTGCTGGAGCTCTTTTTCAAATGGGTGCAATCGGGCTTTGACCTGAACCTGCCGCCCAAGGCCGGTCTGCTGCTGCCCTTCGTCAAGGAAATCAGCTACCCGTTGGGCGTGCTGGGATTTGTCATTCTGACTTACCTGGTGATTGTGGGCTCCAGCAATGCGGTGAACCTGACCGACGGTCTGGACGGTCTGGCCATCATGCCGGTGGTGATGGTGGGCGCCTGCCTGGGCATCTTTGCCTACGTCACGGGCAGTTCGGTTTACTCGAAATACCTGTTCTTCCCGTACATCCCCGGTTCCGGAGAAATGCTGATCTTCACTTCGGCGATGGCTGGCGCGGGCCTGGCCTTCCTGTGGTTCAACACGCACCCGGCGCAGGTCTTTATGGGCGATGTGGGCGCGCTGGCGCTTGGCGCCGCGCTGGGCACGATTGCCGTCATCGTGCGCCAGGAAATCGTGCTTGCCATCATGGGCGGCATCTTTGTTGCGGAAGCGCTGTCGGTCATGCTGCAGGTCAGCTGGTTCAAGTTCACGAAGAAGAAATATGGCGAGGGTCGGCGCATCCTGAAGATGGCGCCACTGCACCATCATTTCGAGAAGAGTGGCTGGCAGGAGACCCAGGTGGTGGTGCGCTTCTGGATCATCACCATGCTGTTGTGCCTGGTTGGCCTGTCAACCCTCAAGCTAAGGTAAAAGGAATGATCGGCACGTCGACCTCACACATCGGGCAGCACGTTCTGATCCTGGGCCTGGGTACGTCCGGCCTGGCGATGGCGCGCTGGTGCACGCGTGAAGGCGCGCGGGTGACGGTCGCAGACACGCGCGCCGAGCCGCCGCAACTTAGCTCGTTGCGTAGCGAACTGCCGGCTGCGCGTTTTGTTCAGGGTCCTTTCAGCGCTGCGCTGATCGAAGGTGGCGACATCAAAGCGGTCTACGTCAGTCCGGGCTTGACGCCACTCGAATGCGCCCCGGTGTCAGAGGCGGCACGTGCCATCGGACTGCCGGTGGCAGGCGAACTGCAGCTTTTTTCGCAGGCCCTGGAGGACTTGCGCGCCAGTCGCAACTACCTACCCAAGCTGCTGGCGGTGACCGGTACCAATGGCAAGACGACGGTGACGTCGCTGACCGCACAACTGGTGGCGCGTGCCGGCAAGACGGTGGCGATGGCGGGCAACGTCGGCCCGACGCTGCTCGATACGCTGACGGGACAACTCGCCGCCGACGCCCTGCCCGAAGTCTGGGTGCTGGAGCTGTCAAGTTTCCAGCTTGACGCCGCTTGCGGTTTCGAGCCCAGCGTGGCGGCGCTGCTCAACATCACTCAGGACCATCTTGACTGGCATGGTTCCATGCCTGCCTACAGCCGCGCCAAGGCCGCCATCTTTGGTCAGCAAGCCCTGCTGGTACTCAATCGCGATGATCCCGTAGTGATGCAACTGTTGAGCCCCGCCGGGCCGCCCCAAGGGGCGAAGGCCCCCTCGGGGGGCAGCGCAGCACATGCAATGGCAAGCGTGGGGGCGAGGCCGGTCAAGGCGAAGCTGCAAAAACCGCAGCATCGGTCTTATGTCACGTTTGGTGCGGACCGTCCCACGCGTCCGGGTGACTTTGGCATGGAAGAAGTCAACGGCATGCACTGGCTGGTGCGCGCGCTGGAGGCGGACAAATCCAGCCGAAAGCGCAAAGACACCGAGGAAGAACTGCACATCCAGCGCCTGATGCCATCGGACGCCCTGCGCATCCGGGGCCGCCACAACGCCTTGAACGCGCTGGCGGCGCTGGCACTGAGTCAGGCAGCGGGCTGTGCGCTGGGACCGCTTTTGTATGGCTTGCGCGAATACCGGGGTGAGCCGCATCGTCTGGAGTCGGTGGCCATCGTCAATGAGGTCGAATACTTTGACGACAGCAAAGGTACCAACGTCGGTGCCACGGTCGCTGCCTTGTCCGGCCTCGGGCAGGAGCGGCGCCTGGTTGCCATCCTTGGCGGTGAGGGCAAGGCTCAGGACTTTGCACCCCTGGCACAGCCGGTAGCGCGTCACGTGCGCGCAGTGGTGCTGATCGGTCGTGCCGCAGCGCAGATTCGTGAGGTGCTGGCAACGACCGGTGTCACGCTGGTCGCTGCCGACTCGATGCAGGATGCGGTGGCACAGGCCAGCGCGCTGGCGCAACCGGGCGATGCGGTGCTGCTGTCACCGGCTTGCTCGAGCTTTGACATGTTTGACAACTACGAGCATCGTTCCCGCGTCTTCGTGGCGGCGGTCAGGGAAGCGGCCAATGCCGCCGGCAGCGTGCTGGAGGGAGTGCCGTGAGCACCCTGGGCACGCGTCTGAACAGCAGCGCGCCAACGCGCGTGGTGAGTTTTGACCAGCCACTGCTGTGGGTGACGCTGGTGCTGCTGATCTGGGGCATGGTGATGGTCTACTCGGCCTCGATTGCGATGCCTGAAAACCCGCGCTTTGCCAGGTACACCCACACCTATTTCCTGACGCGCCATGTGCTGTGGCTGCTGATGTCTTTTGTGGCGGCCGTGCTGGCCTTCCAGGTGCCGGTGGCAATCTGGGAAAAGGCTGCGCCCTGGCTCTTCATCCTTTCCCTGGTGTTCCTGATTGCCGTACTGATTCCCCACATCGGCAAGGTCGTTTACGGTGCGCGGCGCTGGATCTCGCTCGGGCCCATCGGCTTTCAACCGTCCGAACTGGCCAAGTTCGCGGTGCTGCTGTATGCGGCCGATTACATGGTGCGCAAGATGGATGTCAAGGAGCACTTCTTCCGCGCCGTAGCCCCGATGGGCGTGGCGGTGGCGGTGGTCGGCATGCTGCTGCTGGCTGAGCCTGATATGGGTGCCTTCATGGTGATCGCCGTGATCGCCATGGGCATCCTGTTTCTGGGGGGTGTCAATGCCCGCATGTTCTTCCTGATCGCTGCGGTCCTGCTGGTGGCGTTTGGCTTGATGATCGCCATGAGCGAGTGGCGCCGTGATCGCATCTTTGCCTACCTCGACCCCTGGAGTGAAAAGAACGCGCTGGCCAAGGGGTATCAACTCACGCACTCGCTGATTGCCATCGGACGCGGCGAGATTTTTGGCGTCGGCCTGGGTGGCAGTGTGGAGAAACTGCACTGGCTGCCCGAAGCCCATACCGACTTCCTGCTGGCGGTGATTGGCGAAGAGTTTGGCCTGGTCGGCGTGGTCTGCGTGATTGGTCTGTTCCTGTGGCTGACACGTCGCATGATTCACATCGGACGCCAGGCGATCGCGCTGGACCGGGTCTTTGCCGGACTGGTGGCGCAGGGCGTGGGCATCTGGATGGGTTTTCAGGCCTTCATCAACATGGGTGTGAACCTGGGCGCCTTGCCGACCAAGGGCCTGACCCTGCCGCTGATGAGTTACGGTGGCTCGGCCATTCTGGTTAATCTGGTTGCCGTCGCTGTCGTGCTGCGCATTGACTTCGAAAACCGCCTGATGATGCGCGGAGGCCGTGTATGAACCCCTACTGTCTCTGCTCGTCATCGCGAGGGCGGCACCCCGCCTCATTGTTGTCATCCCGGGCTCGACCCGGGATCCAGTGCCACGCGGGCCATGGATTGCGGATCGGGCCTGCCCCGGACTCCGATCCGGGGTCCGCAATGACGAGTACCCCATCGCGGTATCGCCAGCCATGAGCAAATGCGCACTCATCATGGCTGGCGGCACGGGAGGTCACATTTTTCCTGGGCTGGCGGTGGCGCAGGTCTTGCGCGAACGCGGCTGGCGCGTGCACTGGCTCGGGGGTACCGGCAGTGCGGCGCAGCCGAGCATGGAGAGCCGTCTGGTGCCGCCACAGGGTTTTGCCTTTGAGGCGGTTGACTTCGCCGGCGTGCGTGGCAAGGGCTTGGCCACCATGCTGGCACTGCCCTGGCGCCTGCTGCGCGCCTGCTGGCAAAGCGTGGCGGTGTTGCGTCGCGTCAAACCCGACGTCGTGGTCGGGCTGGGCGGTTACATCACTTTCCCGGCCGGACTGATGAGCGTGCTGCTGGGCAAGCCACTGCTGCTGCATGAGCAGAACTCGGTGGCCGGCATGGCCAACAAGCTGCTGGCCAAGGTCGCAAGCCGCGTCTTTTGCGCCTTTCCCGATGTGCTTGCCAAGGCTCGCTGGGTCGGCAATCCGCTGCGCTCGTCCTTCATCGGCGTGGCGCCGCCGGCAGCACGTTTTGCCCGTCGCAGCGGCCTCTTGCGCGTGCTGGTGCTGGGCGGCAGTCTGGGTGCGCGTGCCTTGAATGAGGTGGTGCCGCAGGCGCTGGCGCTGATCCCACTGGCAGCACGACCCGTGGTGCTGCATCAGAGCGGCGCAGCACAGATTGATGCCCTGCGCGCCAACTACGCCAACGCTGGTGTGCAGGCGCAGCTGACGCCCTTCATTGACGACACGGCGCAGGCCTTTGCCGACGCCGATCTGGTGCTTTGCCGCGCGGGGGCCAGCACCGTGACCGAGCTTGCCGCAGTCGGCGTAGCGGCCCTGTTGGTGCCTTTTCCGTTTGCGGTGGACGATCATCAAACCCGCAATGCGCACTTTCTGGTGGATCAGGGCGCGGGCTGGCTGTTGCCTCAGCCGGAAATGAGTCCGCAGCGCCTGGCCGACTTGCTGCAGCAAACCGATCGCTCTGCACTGCTGGCGTGCGCCGTGGCCGCCAGAAAGCTCGAAAAGCTCGACGCCAGTCGCGAGATTGCCGACGCCTGCGAGGAGTTGGCAACATGAAGCACGCGGTGCGTCATATTCATTTCGTCGGCATCGGCGGCGTTGGCATGTCGGGCATTGCCGAGATCCTGTTCAATCTGGGCTACCAGGTGAGCGGCTCCGACCAGAGCGACAGCGCAACGCTGCAACGTCTGGCCGGCCTGGGGATTCAGACCCATGTCGGCCATGCCGTCAGCAATCTGGACGGCCCCGATGTGGTGGTGACTTCCAGCGCCGTCTCAGCCGATAACGTGGAAGTGCGCAGCGCCCGCGAACAGGGCATTGCCGTGGTGCCGCGCGCCCTGATGTTGGCCGAACTGATGCGGCTCAAGCAGGGTATTGCGGTAGCCGGTACGCACGGCAAGACGACGACCACCAGCCTGCTGGCCAGCGTGCTGGGCGAGGCCGGGCTGGACCCGACCTTTGTGATCGGCGGACGGCTCAACAGCGCTGCGGCCAATGCGCGACTCGGTCAGGGCGACTACATCGTGGTCGAGGCCGATGAGTCAGATGCTTCCTTCCTGAACCTGTTGCCGGTGCTGGCGGTGGTGACCAATATCGATGCCGATCACATGGACACCTACGGTCAGGACTTTGGCCGCCTGAAGCAGGCCTTTCTGGATTTTCTGCACCGTCTGCCTTTTTACGGCAACGCCATCCTGTGCAGCGATGACCCGACGATTTGCGAAATTGCACCGCAGCTCAGCTGCAAGGTGACGCGCTACGGCTTCAATGAAGCCGCGCAGATCCGGGCCGTGAACGTGCGAGCGCTGGCGGGTCAAATGCATTTCACAGTGCAGCGGCGCGCTGCTGCCGCGCTGGCGGATCTGCAGGTGGTGCTCAATCTGCCGGGCCGGCATAACGTGCTCAATGCGCTGGCGGTGATCGCGGTGGCGCACGAGCTCAAGCTGGCGGATCAGGCCGTGCTGCGCGCGCTGGCCGAATTCAAGGGGGTGGGGCGACGCTTTCAGCGCTATGGAGAAATCGGAGCCCGCGACGGCGGCACTTTTACGCTGGTGGACGACTATGGCCACCATCCGGCAGAAATGGCAGCCACGCTGGAGGCAGCACGTGGCGCCTTTCCGGGTCGTCGCTTGCTGTTGGCGTTTCAGCCGCACCGTTACAGCCGCACGCGCGATTGCTTCGATGATTTTGTCAAGGTGCTGGCGCAGGCCGATGCGGTCCTGCTGGCCGAGGTTTACGGCGCCGGTGAGGCGCGCATTGCCCTTGCCGATGGCCCCAGTCTGGCACAGGCGGTGCGGCTGGCCGGGCAGGTCGAGCTCAGTTTCATCGAGGACATCGCAGCCATGCCGCAGGCCATCCTTGCGCAGGCGCGTGATGCCGATGTGGTGCTGTGCATGGGTGCGGGGTCGATTGGCGCCGTGCCGGCAAAAGTGCTGGCCATGCAAACCGGTTCAGCGAGTTTGGTGCAGGAGGAAATACGGGTATGAATCGACCTGATGCAGATCCAGGAAAAGTCGCGGTACTGATGGGCGGCGCGTCGGCGGAGCGCCAAATTTCCCTGATGTCCGGCCAGGGCGTGTTGCAGGCCTTGCGCTCGCAAGGCGTCGATGCGCATGCCTTCGACCCGGCCGAACGCGATCTGTCGGAGCTCAAGCGCGATGGCTTTGCGCGCTGCTTCATCACCTTGCACGGCCGCTTCGGTGAAGACGGCACGGTGCAGGGCGCGCTCGAACTGCTGGGCATCCCGTATACCGGTTCCGGCGTGATGGCTTCCAGCATGGCGATTGACAAGGTCATGACCAAACGGCTCTGGCGTGCCGACGGCTTGCCAACCCCAGGCTGGCGCCAGGTCGAAAGCGCTGCCGCCACCGAGCAAGCCTTCGCCGAACTCGGCAGCCCGATGATCGTGAAGCCGGCGCGCGAAGGCTCGACCATCGGTTTGACCAAGGTTTCCACGTTGGCGCAATGCCAGGCAGCCTACGCACTGGCAGCGCAGCACGACAGCGAAGTCCTGTGCGAGCAGTTCATCAGCGGTGATGAAGTCACGATTGCGGTGCTGGGCTCCGGTGCTAGCGCGCGCGCGCTGCCGCTGATCCGGATCATCGCGGCCGACGGCAATTACGACTACCAGAACAAATACTTCACCGACACCACGCAGTACCTGGTGCCAGCCGGCTTGCCAGCCGGCGAAGAAGAGCAGATTCAGGAACTGGTGCTCAAGGCCTACCGCAGCCTGGGTTGCCGCGGCTGGGCCCGCGCCGACGTGATGATTGACCAGCAGACGCGCCAACCCTATCTGCTGGAGATCAATACCTCGCCGGGCATGACCGGGCACTCGCTGGTGCCCATGTCTGCCAAGGCGGCTGGCATCAGTTATCCGGCGCTGTGCCTGCAGGTGCTCCTGCTTGCGTCGCTCGACTATGCCGACATAGCAGTGAAGGGAGTGGCATGAGCGATGAGCTGAGCCTGCCGCTGGACGTCAGACTGATGAACCTGATGGCCTCGGTCATGCTGCTGGCGTTTGCTGCCTTGCTGCTCGGCGCGCTAGCGCTCTGGGTGGCGCGCCAGCAGGTCTTTTTCCTGCACGGTATTGCCGTGACAGGGGAGTTGACGCACCACAACGCAGTTACGCTGCGCGCCAACGTCACACCGCGCTTGAGTGGCACCTTCTTCAGCATCGATCTGGAGCGCACCCGGCTCGTTTTTGAGTCTCTGCCCTGGGTCCGCAAGGCGGTCGTGCGGCGTGAATTTCCGGATCGCCTGCGCGTCGCCCTGCAGGAACACAAGGCCGTCGCGTATTGGGGCATCGAAGGCGAACCGAAGCTGCTGAACAACTTTGGTGAAGTGTTTGAAGCCAATCTCGGCGAGGTCGAGCAGGACGCCTTGCCACGGATGCATGGCCCCGACGGTCAGGCGCCTCAGGTGCTACTGATGTTTCAAGCATTGCAGCCGCTGTTTGAAGAAATGGACATGACGCTCGATCAGCTTGAACTGACCGGTCATGGCGGCTGGCGCGCCCACTTTGAGGAAGGGGCGAGCGTGGAGCTTGGCAGCGGCACTGTGCCTGAAGTGCTGGCGCGCACACAACGATTTCTCCGGACCTTGACACAAGTGACCTCGCGTTATGGCCGCAAGAGCGATGCACTGGAGACAGCGGACTTGCGGCACAAAGATGGTTACGCCTTGCGGCTGCGCGGCGTCAGCACGCTGGCAGCCAATGGGTTGAAGAAGTAATAGTAATAACGGCAACACAAGCAACAGGTGAACATATGGCGAAAGAATACAAAGATCTGGTCGTAGGGCTGGACATTGGCACCGCCAAAGTGATGGTGGTGGTAGCCGAGGTAATGCCCGGCGGCGAACTCAAGCTCGCCGGCTTGGGGCTGGCGCCAAGCAACGGACTCAAGCGTGGCGTGGTGGTCAACATCGACGCCACCGTGCAGAGCATTCAGCAGGCCCTGAAAGAGGCAGAACTGATGGCCGACTGCAAGATCACCAGGGTCTACACCGGCATCACGGGCGCCCATATCCGGGGCATCAATTCCAGCGGCATGGTCGCCATCAAGGACCGTGAGGTCAGCGCCGCTGACGTGGCCCGGGTGCTGGAGACGGCGCGGGCCATCAATATCTCGACCGATCAACGCCTGCTGCTGGTAGAGCCGCAGGAGTTTGTGATTGACGGGCAGGACGTGAAGGAGCCGATCGGCATGAGCGGCATCCGGCTCGAGGCCAAGGTGCACATCGTGACCGGCGCGCAGAGTGCCGCCGAGAACATCATCAAGTGTGTGCGTCGCTGCGGCCTGGAGGTGGAACAGTTGATGCTCAATCCGCTGGCATCGAGCCTGTCGGTGCTGACCGAAGACGAGCGTGAACTCGGTGTGGCGCTGGTGGATATTGGCGCTGGCACCACCGACGTGGCAATCTTCACCAACGGCGCCATTCGCCACACTTCGGTGATACCGATTGCCGGCGACCTGATTACCAGCGACATCGCGATGGCGCTGCGCACACCGACCAAGGACGCCGAAGACATCAAGGTCGAGAGCGGCTACGCCAAGCAGTTGTTGGCCGACCCCGATGCTCAGGTCGAGGTGCCGGGGCTGGGCGACCGGGGTCCGCGCATGCTGAGCCGGCAGGCACTCGCTGGTGTGATTGAACCGCGGGTCGAGGAGATCTTCTCGCTGGTGCATCAGGTCATGCGCGAGTCCGGCTTCGAGGAAATGCTTTCCAGCGGCATTGTGCTCACCGGTGGTAGCTGCATCATGCCCGGCATGGTCGAGCTTGGTGAAGACATCTTTCTCAAACCGGTGCGCCGGGGTATTCCGAAATACTCCAGCGCCTTGTCCGACATGGTGGCGCAACCGCGCGCAGCGACCGTCATGGGCCTGCTCGAAGAAGCGCGTCTGGCACGGCTGCGCGGCTTCAAGGTGGCACAAAAAAATGGCTCCATGAAAACCGCGTTCGGCCAGGTCAAAGACTGGTTTATAGGAAATTTTTGATGAACAGTTACACACTTGCTTGTCATTGCGGGCCCCGACCCGCAATCCAGGGCTCGCGATGCACTGGATCCCGGATCGGAGCTTGCCCCGGGCTTGATCCGGGGTCCGGGATGACAGCTGCCGAGTCCGGGCTGACTATTTCAGGTTCGAGATCCGTCTGCGGTATCGGGCCGGATTCGGGAGGCTCGCAATGACCACACAGAATCTCAAGAACTATCGACCGCCTTACTGGCGATGGCGAGGGACGGATCCACCTTCATGAATCCCAACAATAAATTTGAACCCCTTTCGGCAACTGTAAACAATTTTGAACTTCAGGAGAAAAAAATGCCCATCGAAATGATTGAAGAAGTAGCGTTCAACCAAGGCACCCAGATCAAGGTCATCGGTGTCGGTGGTGGCGGCGGCAATGCCGTCGCGCACATGATTGGTTGTGCGGTACAGGGCGTGGAATTCATCTGCGCCAATACCGATGCCCAGGCGCTGGGTCGCAGCGCTGCGCACAAGGCGATCCAGCTCGGCAGCAGCGGCTTGGGTGCTGGCAGCATGCCAGACAAGGGACGCGAGGCGGCTGAACTTGCAATTGACGACATCCGCTCGGCCATCGACGGCGCGCACATGTTGTTCATCACCGCCGGCATGGGTGGTGGCACCGGCACCGGCGCGGCGCCCGTGATCGCTCGCGTGGCACGTGAGATGGGTATTCTGACGGTCGGTGTTGTCACCAAGCCCTTTGACTTTGAAGGTGGCAGGCGCATGAGCAATGCCGACAGCGGCCTGACCGAACTCGAAGCCAATGTGGATTCGCTGATCGTGGTGCTGAACGAGAAACTGCTCGAAGTGCTGGGTGACGACATCACCCAGGATGAGGCGTTTGCGCACGCCAATGATGTTCTCAAAAATGCCGTCGGCGGCATTGCTGAAATCATCAATGTGCCGGGCCATGTGAACGTCGACTTCGAAGATGTGCGCACCGTCATGGGCGAGCCCGGCAAGGCCATGATGGGGACCGCCATCGCTGCCGGACCGGACCGCGCCCGCATTGCGGCCGAGCAGGCGGTGGCCTGCCCGCTGCTTGAAGGCATTGACCTGTCGGGCGCCAAAGGCGTGCTGGTGCTGATCACGGCGGCCAAGGGTTCGCTCAAGCTCAGCGAATCGAAGCTGGCCATGAACACCATCCGCGCCTACGCTTCGCCAGATGCGCATGTGATTTACGGCACCGCTTACGACGATGAACTGGGTGAGCAGATTCGCGTGACGGTGGTGGCCACCGGGTTGTCGCGCCAGGGCCAGGGCCAGGGCCGCAAGCCCGCCATGACGGTCGTGCCAACGACTGTATTGCGCACCGGCACCGACAACATCGGCTTCCAGGTACCCAGTCTGAACACGAGCACCGGCGGGCAACAACCGGCCGCGCAGACGGTCGGAACGCAGCCAGACTACCAGTCGATGGCGACTCCGAGTGTCTGGCGCACGCGCGACCGCAGCCAGGCTGCAGCCAAGGTGGATGCGCTGGCTTCTGGCGGCATGGATGATTTCGAGATCCCGGCGTTCCTGCGCAAACAGGCTGATTGATTTACTGTCATCCCAGTTCCTATGGCGTGTCATCCCGGACTAGCCATTTGTCATCCCGGACTTGATCCGGGATCCAGTGGATGCCCCCGGATCGGAGTCCGGGGCAGGCTCCTCAGGTCCGGCATGACAGACAACGGCAATCGTAAAATCCAACAGTGCTCAAGCAACGTACTCTCAAATCCCTGACCCGCGCCGTTGGTG
>QYPX01000133.1 GCA_007280205.1 Comamonadaceae bacterium | reverse complement strand
GCAAGCCGCTTTTTCGGGGCCTGCATGGCCTGGTCGCAAAACGCTTGCTTGTTGCATGGATTTTGCTTTCGCTGGCGGTCGGTGGGGCCATGTCCTACCTCGAAGTGCGCCGGATCGACGGGTTGGCCCTGGGTTTGGCAATATCTGCATCAGAGTCGATGCGCGCGCATATCACAGAGCTTGGCGAACAGCACGCTGATTCGCTGAAACAGGCCTTGACGCCGCTGCTCAGACAAGGTTTCGTGCATGCCCGAGTGATCAATCGGGCCGGAGACGTCATTGCCGCAGCCAACGCACCCGATCAGGCCGAATGGTTGACCCGGTTGATGGAGCCAGAGTATGTTCCAGAGACGTTTGTCAACGGCAGCCATCGAATCTCCTGGCTGGCCAGCGAACTGATCGTGCAAGTGAAGCTTCCGCTTCTGGATCGGAGCGCAAGCACGATTGGGAACTTCTATGGCGTCTACCAGGTCGACGCTGCAACGCGCCAACACGCGCTGATGGAACTTGTTCGCAACGTCTCGGTGACGCTCATTGCCATATTGGTCACCAGCCTGGCGCTCTATCCGGTGATCATCAGCTTGAACAAAGGGGTGCTACAGCTCTCCGCCAACCTGATGCGCAGCAACATCGAATTGATGGAGGTCCTGGGCAGCGCCATCGCCAAGCGGGATTCGGACACTGACCTGCACAACTACCGTGTCTGCCTGTACAGCATCCGTTTTGCGGAGGCGCTCGGACTTCCAGCGAAGGATATCCGCACTGTGATCACCGGAGCGTTCCTGCACGACGCGGGCAAGATTGGAATCAGTGACAACATTCTGCTGAAGCCGGGAAAGTTGACTGCAGAAGAGTTTTCAGTCATGAAAACCCATGTGCAGCTGGGAGTCGATATCGTCGCCAAGTCGGCTTGGCTGGAAGGCGCGCGCGCAGTGATCGAATTCCATCATGAGCGCTTCGACGGCAGCGGCTACCTTCGGGGGCTCAAGGGCGAATCGATACCACTGGCGGCGCGGCTGTTCGCCATAGTCGATGTCTTTGATGCGTTGACCTCGCATCGACCTTACAAGCAAGCTATTCCACTGGAAGAGGCCATGACCATCCTTCTCGGGAGTCGGGGTAGTCATTTCGATCCGCGTTTGTTTGATGTCTTTGAAAAGATTGGTCCCGCCTTGCATGCCGAAATCGCCGATCTGACGGAGACCGGACTCAGGAATCGACTGCACGATCAGGTGACGAAATACTTTTTCGAGGGCAAGGATAATCATCGGCAAGCTTGAAGATAACAAAAATGTAATCTCCGGGTCAACTTTCTGTCGGGCTGAGGCGTGCAAACTACTGCCATTCCAATCACGAAAGGTTTCATTCATGACACTCCGTACTCATTCCGTCTTGATTCTCGCGCTGGCCGCTGCAGGTTTTTCCGGGCAAGGCATCGCCCAGATGGGCCATAACCACGGAAGCCCCGCTGCAATGCAGGTGCCAGCCGGAACCAGCATGGTCATGGAAGAAGGCACCGTGAAGAAGATTGACAAGGCCAATGGAAAAGTCGCTTTGGCCCACAGTGCACAGAAAGACGGCATGCCCGCAATGACCATGGTCTACGGCGTCAGGGATCCCGCCTGGCTGGACAAAATGCAAGTCGGGCAGAAAGTGCGATTTGCTGTCGACCCTGCAAGAGGCGGCACGACTGTGACTCAATTTGAGTTGGTCAAGTAAATCATAAAGATCAGGGGGATCTCAGTGAAAAATTCCCTCTGGTCGCTTGTTTTTACCGCCTGGTTGCTTGCAGCCCTGGCCACGCTGGGTGCGCTGTTCATGAGCGAAGTCATGGGCTTTGCGCCTTGTGTGCTGTGCTGGTACCAGCGTATCTTCATGTTCCCGCTGGTCTTTGTATTGGCGCTGGGGCTTTTTCCGTTCGACCCCAAGGTCGTGCGCTATGCCCTGCCGTTGGCGGCAGTAGGGTTGCTGACAGCGGTTTTTCATCTGCTGCTTACTGCGGGCTACATACCGGAGAGCATGACCCCCTGCCGGCAAGGTATTCCGTGCTCGACAGTGCAAATCGAATGGTTCGGCTTTGTGACGATTCCCTTGCTCTCCGCTATCTCTTTTTTGGCTATCAATGCACTTCTGATCGCCAGCTACTTCAAGACATCAAAATGAAACAAAGAAATATTTTTATCGCTTCCGCAGCACTGCTAATCATTGCCTTTGCTGTCGGCGCTTTCTTCTATAAAAATCAACAAGCTGAGCAAGCGGCACAGATCGCCAAGCAGAACCAGATGGCACTGGTGCGCGCTCATGCACCCAACTTTGGCAACGCCGATGCGCCGGTGCACATCGTCGAGTTCTTCGACCCAGCGTGCGGAACCTGTGCCCAGTTTTATCCAATGGTCAAGCAATTGATGGCGGAGCATCCGGGCAAGATTCGCCTCTCGGTTCGCTACGCACCCTTTCACCCCGGATCAGACCAAGTGGTCAAAGTAATCGAGGCGGCGCGCAAGCAGGGTCAGTTCCGCCAAGCGCTCGAAGCCCTGTTTGCCTCGCAGCACATCTGGGTTCAAAACCATACCGCGCAAGTGGACCTGATCTGGGCACCGCTGAGCAGTCTGGGTCTGGACATGGAACGTCTCAAGAGCGACATGAATTCACCGGAGGTGGCGCAGCTGATACAGCAGGACCTGGCCGACGCAAAGACCATGAACGTCACCATGACGCCAGAATTCTTTGTCAATGGCAAACCGCTGCCAAACTTCGGTTTTGATGAATTGAAGAAGCTGGTTGAGGACGCCTTGCTCAGCGCCAATGCCAAATAAGGCGAAGCTATGCAATACCTATTACAGGCCAGCGTCGTCGCCGTGCTGTTGACGATCGCCAGCTCGGTCGGCGCGCAGTCCGGCGAAGCCGTGCCAGGCGCCAGTGTCGAAGGCCTTCTGCAACTGGCCAGGCAGCGCAATCCGGACTATGCCAGCATGCGCTACGAGGCGCAGGCTGCCAGTGAGCGAGTCACGCCCGCCGGCGCCCTGCCGGATCCAAAGTTCCGCACCGAGTTGATGGACATCACCAAGATGGGCGAACAAAACCCGACGCTGTTGCCGGGTAACGTGGGCAGTACGCGCTATACCTTGATGCAAGACTTGCCCTGGTTCGGCAAGCGCGACTTGAAACGCGATATTGCGCAATCCGAAGCTGATGGTAGCCAGGGCAAAGTCGAGGCCAGTTGGACCGAACTGAAAGCCAAAATAAAGACCGCTCAAGCCCAGCGCTATTACCTGCGTGGCAGTGAAAAGTTGACGCAGGAAATTCTCGACTTGATGCAACGCCTGGAGAAGATTTCTCAGGCCCGTTATGCCGGCGGTCTGGCAGCCCAGCAGGACGTCATCCGGGCCCAGGTCGAACAGACGAATATGAAGAATGAACTGGTGGCGCTGACCAGCGAAATCCGTCAGGCCAATGCGCGGCTCAATACCCTGTTGGCACGGTCCGCCAACGCACCCTTGGCAGCACCGGAAATATTGCGCGCTGTTCCCGTAGTGGCGCAACTTCAGTTTGACAAGCTGGCAGAGCAGGCACGCAGCCGCAATCCGCAACTCTTTACCGAGGCGGCACGTACCCGAGCCGCCGAGAAGAACCGGGATCTGACCTACAAGAATCGTTATCCTGATTTCACGCTAAGTATTTCCCCCACACAGTACAAAACGGAGATCAAGGAATGGGCGTTGATGGTTGAGGTCAACATTCCGTTGCAGCAGTCCTCGCGGCGAGCGCAGGAGCGGGAAGCCGAAGCCATGCTGGCCGCTGCCCAGTCGCGCAAGGAAGCCGTAGCTAACCAGCTGCTGTCAGACCTGGCCGAGAATCTGGCAGGTCTTGAGGCAGCGCAAAGCAGCGGCGTACTGGCCAGCACCAGCCTGTTGCCGCAGGCCGAACTGACTTTCAGTTCGGCGCTGGCCAGCTACGAGACCGGCAAGGTTGACTTTGCCACATTGCTCGACGCCCAGCGGCAAATCCGCCAGGCCAGACAAGCCCGGATCAAGGCCGAGTTTGAAGCGCAGATGCGTCTTGCCGAAATTGAAAAACTCATTGGGGAAGATTTATGAAACAAGGGACCGGAATTGCCATGGGCCTCATCGCCGTGGCACTGGCTACAGGCGGCGGCTACTGGCTAGGCCACATGGGTGCCGTTTCCGCGCCACAAGGCGGTGCAGTTGCGACAGCAGGTGCTGTTGGTGCGACCGTCAACGCAGCAAAAGCTGAGAAAAAGCTGTTGTACTACCGCAACCCCATGGGTCTGCCCGATACCTCTCCCACGCCCAAAAAAGATCCCATGGGCATGGACTACATCGCCGTCTTTGCGGGGGGTGCGGACGAAGAGCCGCTGGCCACCAACCAGATCAAGATCAGTACCGAGAAGATTCAAAAACTCGGCGTGCGCCTTGAGTCAGCACAGTTGCGAGCCCTTGACAAAACAGTGCGCGCTGGCGGTCGCATCGAACCCGATGAACGCCGTCTTTTTACAATCGCGTCGAAGTTCGAAGGCTACGTTGAGCGACTGCATGTAAATGTCACCGGCCAGCCGGTAGCCAAGGGCCAACCCCTGTTTGAGGTCTACAGCCCGGAGTTGGTGTCGGCCCAGAGGGAATATGCCATCGCCGTGCAAGGCGTGGACGCCCTCAAGGAGGCGGGTGGTCAAGCCCAGGCGGGCATGAAGCAACTCGCGGAATCGACCTTGCAGCGGCTGCGCAACTGGGATATTTCGGACGAACAAATCAAGTCGCTTGCCAAGACCGGGGCGACGCAACGTACCCTGACCTTTCGCTCACCAGCGTCCGGCATCGTGATGGAAAAGAAAGCCGTGCAAGGCATGCGCTTCATGCCCGGAGAAATGCTTTACCAGGTAGCAGACTTGTCCGCCGTCTGGGTCGTGGCTGACGTCTTCGAGCAGGACATCGGCCTGGTCAAGACCGGAGCCAAAGCCAAGGTCAAGATCAATGCCTACCCCGACAAGGAGTTCACAGGTACCGTCACTTACGTTTATCCGACGCTGAAACCCGAGACCCGGACCGTGCCGGTCCGCGTGGAGCTGGCCAATCCGGGACTGTTGTTGAAACCGGCCATGTTTGCGCAGGTCGAACTGGCGGTATCTGCCAAAGCCAAGGTGGTTACAGTGCCACTGTCCGCCGTGATCGACAGCGGCACGCGGCAGATCGTGTTGATCAGTCTGGGCGAAGGCCGTTTCGAGGCGCGCCCAGTCAAGCTCGGAAGTCGAAGTGACAGCCATGTTGAAGTCCTTGATGGCATCAAGGACGGCGAGCCGGTCGTGGTTGCAGCCAACTTCCTGATCGATGCCGAGAGCAATCTCAAGGCGGCCGTGGGTGGCTTTGGCGATTCCGGCAAAACAGCTGCAACGCCAGCGGCAGCGGCCAGCACATCTGCGCCCAAGCTTGCAGGTCACCAGGCCGAAGGAACCGTTGATGGCATCGACCTGAAAGAGGGCACCATCACGCTCAATCACGGTCCGGTCGCGAGTCTCAAATGGCCTGCCATGACCATGGAGTTCAAGGCCGCCAACGCCTCGCTGCTGAAAGACTTGAAGGCCGGTGCCAGGATCGCCGTCGATTTTGTCGAGCGCGCGCAGGGTGAGTGGGTCATCACCAGTGTCAAATCGGCCCCGGCTGGCAAAGCGGCGGCGGCGAGCGGCGCCCACGCCGGTCATTGATCTGGAGCCGCCATGTTGTCCAACATCATCGACTGGTCGGGTCGCAACCGCATTCTGGTTCTTCTTGCCACCCTGTTCATCACGCTGTGGGGCGTTTTCGCCGTGCTGCGCACGCCCATCGATGCGCTGCCCGATCTGTCGGACGTGCAGGTCATTGTTTACACGGAGTACCCGGGCCAGGCGCCGCAGGTGGTGGAGGATCAGGTCACTTACCCGCTGACCACTGCCATGCTGTCGGTGCCCAAGTCGAAAGTGGTACGCGGCTTCTCGTTCTTCGGCGCGTCCTTTGTTTACATCATCTTTGAAGACGGCACCGACATTTACTGGGCGCGCTCGCGCGTGCTGGAGTACTTGAACTTTGCCTCCGGACGCATGCCCAAAGGCATCACGCCGCAAATCGGGCCAGATGCCACGGGTGTTGGCTGGGTTTACCAGTACGCGCTGCTGGCCAAGGACAAGACACTGGCCGAGCTGCGCTCGATCCAGGACTGGTATGTGCGCTACCAGCTGACCAAGGCGCACGGCGTGGCTGAAGTGGCTTCGGTCGGCGGTTTTGTGCAGACCTACCAGGTGACGGTGGATCCGGTCAAGCTGCGCAGCTATGGCATACCGCTCATGAAAGTGGCGCAGGTGATTCGTGACTCGAACCGCGATGTCGGCGGTCGGGCTGTGGAAATGGCCGAGACCGAGTACATGGTGCGTGGCAAGGGCTATCTGCGCGGCAAAGGCGACATCGAAATGTTGGTGGTCAAAGCCGACAAGGGCACGCCAGTGCTGATCCGCGACATTGCACGTGTCGAGTTGACACCCGACGAGCGCCGCGGCGTTACCGAACTCAATGGCGAGGGCGAAGTGGTCTCCGGCATTGCCATGGCGCGCTACGGACAGAACGCGCTGGAAGTGATCAGCAACCTGAAGGAAAAAATCGCCGAGATCGGCCCTGGTTTGCCAGCGGGCGTGACAGTGCAAACGGTGTACGACCGCTCGGAGCTGATTCACCGGGCCATCGAAACCCTGAAACGCACGCTGCTCGAAGAGTCCCTGATCGTGGCGGCGGTCTGCGTGATTTTCCTGCTGCACGTGCGCAGCGCGCTGGTTGCCATCCTGATGCTGCCAGTCGGTATCTTGATGGCCTTCATCGCCATGCGCCTGCTTGACATGAACTCCAACCTGATGAGTCTGGGTGGCATCGCGATTGCCATCGGCGCCATGATCGATGCGGCCATCGTCATGATCGAGAACTCGCACAAGCACCTGGAGCGTCTGCCCGAGGGCCACTCGACGGGCGAGCGCTTTGAAGCCATGCTGGCCGCCTGCAAGGAAGTCGGCCCCGCGCTTTTCTTCTCGCTCCTGATCATCACCGTCTCCTTCCTGCCGGTCTTCAGCCTCGAAGGCCAGGAAGGGCGACTGTTCTCGCCGCTGGCCTATACCAAGACTTTCTCGATGGCCAGCGCTGCGTTGCTGTCGGTGACGCTGGTGCCGGTGCTGATGCTGCTGTTCATCCGCGGCAAGGTGATGCCCGAAGCGAAGAACCCGGTGAACCGTGCGCTCATCTGGGTTTACCGCCCCATCATTGCCGGCGTCATGCGCTGGAAGAAACTGACTGTGCTTGCGGCGCTGCTGGCCTTGGCAGCCTCCTGGTACCCGGCCTCGCAGCTTGGCTCGGAATTCATGCCCACGCTCAACGAAGGCTCTCTGCTTTACATGCCGGCATCTCTGCCGGGGATGTCGATCACCAAGGCCGCCGAGCTATTGCAGACGCAGGACAAGATCATCAAGAGCTTCCCCGAAGTCACCTCGGTTTACGGCAAAGCGGGCCGCGCCAACACCGCCACCGACCCGGCGCCGACCGAGATGTTCGAGACCGTCATCAACCTCAAGCCCGAATCCGAATGGCGCGCCGGACTCACCATGGACAAGCTGATTGCCGAGATGGACAAGGCGCTGCAGTTCCCGGGCGTGGCCAATTCCTGGACCATGCCGATCAAGGCGCGCATCGACATGCTGTCAACCGGCATTCGCACACCTATCGGCATCAAGGTCTTCGGCAAGGATCTGGATGAAATGGAAAAGCTGGCCCGGCAAATCGAGACCGTGGTGAAGACCGTGCCGGGCACCAGCAGCGCTTTTGCCGAACGCATCACCGGCGGTTTTTACCTCAACATCGAGCCCGATCGCGAGCAGCTCGCCCGCTACGGCCTGGCCGTGGGTGATTTGATGGACGTGGTCGGCGCTGCATTGGGGGGTGAAATGGTGACCACCACCGTGGAAGGTCGCGAGCGCTATGGCGTGACCGTGCGCTATCCGCGCGAGCTGCGCGGCGACCCACAGCAGATTGCCCGTGAAGTGCTGATCCCGACCATGGACGGCGCCATGATTCCTCTGGGACAAGTTGCCAAGGTGGTGGTAGCCAAGGGCGCCCCCGGCATTCGCACCGAGAACGCGCTGCTCTCAGCCTACATCTACGTCGATATTCGCGAGCGCGACATTGGCGGCTATGTCCGTGACGCCAAGAAGGCGGTTGCGAGCCAGGTCAAGTTCCCCAGCGGCTATTACGTGACATGGAGCGGCCAGTTCGAGAACATGGAGCGCGCCATTGAGAAAATGAAGGTCGTGATTCCGGTGACGCTGCTGATCATCTTTCTGTTGCTGTACCTGAACTTCCGGCGCATCACCGAGACCCTGATTGTGATGCTCTCGGTGCCCTTCGCCCTGGTTGGCGGCGTCTGGCTGATGTGGCTGCTGGGTTACAACCTGTCGGTGGCGGTGGCGGTCGGCTTTATCGCCCTGGCCGGCGTCGCGGCCGAGACCGGCGTCATCATGCTGATCTACCTCGATCACGCCTGGGAAGCGGTCAAGACAAAGTGCCGAGCCGCGAGCCGCGAGCCCGGTGTGACCGACTTGTATGAAGCGGTGATGGAAGGTGCCGTCGAGCGCGTGCGCCCCAAGATGATGACCGTGGTCGCCATCATGGCCGGCCTCTTGCCCATCATGTGGGGCACCGGCACCGGCTCCGAAGTCATGAGCCGCATCGCAGCCCCCATGGTTGGCGGCATGATCTCCAGCACCGTGCTGACGCTGGCCGTGATTCCAGCCATCTATGCGTTGGTCAAGCAGTGGCGCTTGGGGCGGGGGATGGAGGGCTGACATAAATTCGTCATTGCGAGCGCAGCGCGGCAATCCATGCAGTTGAATCCAGCAAGAAAAAGGGGGTCGGATCACTGGCCGCGCAGCGGACATGTGCTCTGACCCCGTTTTTCGCTCAGCCACATTCAGGGGTACTGTTGTCGAGAGTGAACCACGTTGAGAATTTCTACCGCAACCGTAGTCACGCGATAGATCAGGATGTAGTTCGGATGGCTGACAAATTGGCGCGTGCCAGGAACTGGCCCACGACGATAAACGGCTGGCAGTTCGCCCAGCAAATCTGCGTCTTCTTGCAAACGTGCATTGAGCTTGAGGGCCGCCGCTGGGTTGCGATCGGCGATGTACGCGGTAATCGTCGCGAGATCGGTGACGGCAGTATCAAGCCAGACGACTTGCAGCATGCTTTGCCTGTGCTGCCTGAACAATGGCATTCATGCGCCGCATGACTTCGTCGGTGCTATAGCGGGGCGAGTTGGGGTCATCCGCCTTGACCAGAGACGCTTCGACTTTCTCGCGCAACCATCGGTCGTAGGCCAGTTCTTGCTCGGCCGATGTGAACTCTGATTCGATGGGAGTAAATACGGTGTTCATGAGGTTAAGTCTATCGCATCCAATGGACACAGGATATTTGCCTAACAGGTCGCAAGATCTGAGATGCGACCGCAGCGCAGTTGTGGCTGAAATCGTATTCTTTTCGCATGGTAATTTTTTGCTTGGCTCGTGGCGTTCAGTCCAGCACCGGCAGCAGTTTGGCGGCAAGTTTGTTGTGGCGTAACTATCAGGCAGCCGCCGTAGGATGCGCTGGCTGTACAGCCAGGCGCAGGCCCAGCGCGTTCAGCACGGCCACCAGGCTACGCAACTCGGGGTTGCCTTTGGGTGACAGGGTGCGATAGAGCTGAGTGGCGTTCAGTTCGGTTTCCTTGGCAAGGGCTCGCACGCCACCGTGCGCCTGCGCCATTTGCCGCAGCGCCACCAACAAGTCGGCCGGTTCACCGTCCTGCAGGACCTGGTTCAGGTATTCGGCAGCAAACGCCGGATCGTCCTTGAACAGTTCCGCCATTGCTTCGTCATGGTCACGATCTCTCATGGTTCTATCCTCTGTTGCCAATCTTTCCAATAACCCACAGCGCGCTCAATATCTGCGTTCTGGGTGCCTTTGTCGCCACCGCACAAGAGCAATACCACCACCCCGCTGTCCATCCCGTAGTACACCCGGTAACCTGCACCCTGGTCGATGCGCAATTCCCACACGCCGTCCCGGCAGAACTTGTGGTCACCAAAGTTGCCCTCCGCCAGTCTGTTCACACGGCGAATGATTTGGCCTTTTGCCAAAGAGTCACGCACCTTTTTCAACCACTCCAGATACACGTCCTTTTGGTCGTGAGTGAGGTAATGGCGAACGTTGAACATAATCTATTATCGTTTATAGACGACGATTAGACAAGGCTCAAAAAGGGAGTGAGGTTCAAGAGTAGGTAGAACCGCCAGGCGCTGGCCGCCACCAGCTACAACTTGATCTCCAGGCTCGCATTGAAACTGCTGCGACCGCGGCTCAAGGTAGTGCTGAATGCGTCCGCCGCCAGGGTCTGGGATTGGCTGTCCAGCGGCACCAGGTTATTGGCCGAGATCCGCCCCGACACGGTGCGGCTGAAGATCCACTGGGCAAAGACGTCGATGCTGCGGCTGCGCGACTGCTCCACCGACAGCGTGTCACTCTGCTGCGTGGTGTAGCCTGGCGTGAAGGCCAGCGTGGCCCCAGTGTTCAGGGGCAGTCCGGTGAAGCGGTAATCAAAGCCCATATTGCCGGACCAGGGCTGCTGGCCGACCAGGCGGTTGTTCGGACCGGGCAGCGCATCGACGCTGGACTGGTAGAGGTTGAGGCTGCTGCGCAGGTTCAATGGTGTGCGCGCTTCAAACAGCGCTGGCATCAGCTCGCCGGCGCGTCCCTTGATTTCGAGCTCCAGACCGCCGGTGCGCGCGTGCGAAAAATTCATCGGCTGTGAGACCCAGCGTGGCACTGTGGCCCAGCTTACGCTTTGCAGCGTGGTGACGGTACGCACCAGATTCTTGACGTCGCGGAAGAAGAAGCCAACGCTGATGATGCCGCCGCTGGGCAGGTATTTTTCATAAGCCATGTCGATCCCCGCGGCCAGTTCGGGCAGCAGATTGGCATTGCCCGTGCGGTCCGGCGAGAGCTCGGTGTTGGGTTGCTTGGTGTCCGTGAACAGCGTACTGAGTGAGGGACGTGCCACCAGTTGACCCAGCCCCGCTGCCTTGTAGCTGCGCGTGATGCTGGCGCGCACCATGTCGCGCCCGGCGGGGTCGAACTTGTAATTGAGATGCCACATCGGTGTTGCCACCGTGCTGGTGTTGGACAGAGGTGCTGCCAGGCCCTGGCTGGTGGTCACGATACGCTCAGCGCGCAGCCCGAGGTAGGTGGACCATTGCTTGGTGATCTCCCACTCGTCCTGCACAAAGAGCGCCTGGCGCTCGATGCGGGCCGAGAACGGCTGACCCTCGAAGTCCAGCAACTGCGGCAGGCCGAGTTCGGTAACTTCGCGCTTTTCATCACGCTGGCGCCACTCCAGATCCCAGCCCGTGGTCAGGCTGTGAACGTCGTTGAGCAGACGGGTGTAGTTGCCGGCCTGGGTCAGGCCGACCTCGCCGCTATCACCCACGGAGCGGCGTTGCGGATTGCCCAGACGAAAGGTCTGGGTGTCGAAAGTGCCTTTGGATGCCTGCAGTCCGCCCTTGAGCTCCAGACGCGCGGCCGCACTCAGGTGGTTGACCCATTGCACATTGCTGCGCGCACTTTGCCAACTGCCCAGTGACTCGCTGTTGTCGTCCAGACTGGGTGCGCCGCCGATGACCTGGCTCGCAACCGTGTTTCGGCTTTTCCACTGCCCGTAGTGCAGGAAGTTCTGCCAGGTCAGGCTCTGGTCGTCGCTGATTTTCCAGCCCAGACGTGGACCCATATTGAAACCGCGGCCTGAGTAGGCGTTGTCGCTGGCCTGAATCGACCGCGCAGGCTGGCCGTCAAGGCCGCTCTGCTGCCGCTCGCTGACAGCCTGTCCCAGGCCGCGCCACTCAAACACCGACAAGGGCAGGGACAGCGACTTGTCAGCCCATTTTTCGCCGAAGGTGAAGGTGCCCGACAGCGTGGGGCGCTCCGCGTTGTAACCGAGCCCGACGCGCAGATCGCGCTGCGACACCTTGGGTGCTTCCTTGAGGATGATGTTGATGGCGCCAGCCACCGCCTGTGCGCTCTGGTCGGCGGTAGCGCCTTTGGTGATCTCGATGCGCTCCACCTGTGCCGGGTCGAGTTGGTCCAGCGCAAAGCCGGGCGGCGCCGGGTCGCCATTGACCAGCATCAGCGTGTAGCCCGAACCCAGGCCGCGCATGCGCGGTGCGTTGCCCTGCATGCTGACGCCGGGCAGTCGTTTGAGAACCTCGGCCACATTGGTGTCGCCGTACTTGTCGATTTCTTCGCGGCCGTAGATCTGCTTGGCCACCTGGGCGCGCCGGCGCAGGTCGTTGTCGTAGGGTTGCTTGCCGATGATCTCGACGCGGTCCAGGCGTGATCCGGCCGGCCGGGCACCGCTATCGCCGGCGCCGGGCGGGACCTCCTGCGCGAGGGCGAACGACATGGGCAAGACAAGCGCAGCAGCCAGTGCGGCGTCGAGAACGGGTGTGGTCTTTGACATGGGATAAACGGTGTTCGGCGCCGTAGCGGCTTGTCTGAGATGCCGCTGATCATAATCGGCGAATTTGGCTTTCCAGTAGCTGTTTTCTGCATTTCATCGCACCGGACTTGCCCGGATCCTTGGTCTGAACTAGAGTTCGGCTCATGCGGTTAGTCATTCCGCTCAACTCTTGGAGAACCTTATGTCCATTGCCGATGATCTGACACGACTCGAACAACTGCGTGACCGCGCCAGTCTGAGTGCCGACGAATTCCAGCGCGCCAAGAACAAATTGCTGAACACACCTTACCCGACCGAGCCGGTGTTGCAGGGTATCAACGGTTTGCGCCGCTCGGCCACCGACCGCTGGCTGGGCGGTGTCTGCGGCGGGCTGGCGAATTCCACCGGCATGGAAGCCTGGGTCTGGCGCATCGTGTTCGCCCTGATGATGTGCATGGGCTTTGGCTTCATTGCTTACCTGGTGCTCTGGATCTTTGTGCCGCTGGAATCCAGGCTGCCACTGTTGCATTCCTCCTGAGCGCAGCACGAGGCACTGGATTCCCCGAACCGGGGTTTTCTGGTCTTCGTGATGCTGCTGGGGCTGTTTCGGACCACATCGTGCTGCGGCTAGGCGAGCCGCAGCGTGCGATAACTTTGCAACGCAGCTTGTTCCCGAAGGACAGTACCTGATGCTGGGTGACAACCGTGATAACAGCGCTGACTCGCGCTATATCGGGCTGGTGCCGCGCCACCTGCTCATAGGCAAAGCCGCACGCGTGCTCGTGTCGGTCGATATACTGGGACTTTGGCTGCCCCGGCTGGAACGTTTCGGTCAGGCGCTCGTTTGATATGCCCTACCCTCCCGAATTTCTCAAACTGGTCGACCGCTTTATCCATCTTGCCAATGAACTGGCCGAAGAGGCTGGCGCCGGCGAAGCCAGTGCTGCCATTTTGTTCGCTGCCGGGCGCTACAACGCCTTCAATTTCCTGTCGCAGAACGGGTCGGAAGAAGATCGTGATCGGGCGGTCGAGTTTTACGTATCCGAGTACCGCAAAGCCGTCGTTTCCAACCTCGAAGGTGTTGTCGGGCCGGTGATCAAGCCCCAGGACTAGGCGGCGCCCAGAAAGTCTGTTGCCAGTGTGTCTGGTAGTCGTGTACTAGCTCACCTGCCAATCGGGCTAGTACAAGAGTCACTCAAAAAGGGTGCTCCAAACCCATTCAAATCCGCTGCCAAAGCGCTCAAACTGACCCCATTGACGAAATCAATCGGGCCTTACTAAGCGGAGCACTTATGAGCATCAATTTCAACACGGATAACAGTCTTGTTCTGGACGGCATGGCTACCGGTCTGAGGTATGCACAGGAACCGGACGGCACGGTGATCTATTCGGTAGAGCGCAGTGGCAGCACTTGCCGCAGGTACCCCATGCCGCACACACGCTATGCGCTGGCTTACGACGAACTCCACACAACTTATTCGAAGAGCGAGTTGGCTGACAGGATGCCCCCTCCGGCAAATCGCCCCCAATTCGAGGCCGACTTGCGCGCTCTGGTGCGCTCGATCAGGGCCTGAGCAGCGACTTGGCCCGTTCGCAGGCCAGCAGAATGCGCTCGGGTGTGGCGGGCGCCACCAGATCCACGCGAGCGCGGTGCTGCGCCGAGGCGCTGACAGCGTCGCGCAGGGCGAAGAAAACCGACAGCGCGTTCATCAGCGGTGGCTCACCCGTGGCTTTGCTGCGATGCGGCGTCGGCTTCACGTTCCGGCCGTCAAACAGACTCACCTTGAAGTGTTCCGGAACATCCCCGGCGACCGGAATCTTGTAGGTGCTGGGGCCATGCGTCAGCAACTTGCCCTGCTTGTCCCAGATGCACTCTTCCATCGTCAGCCAGCCCATGCCCTGAATGTAGGCACCCTCAATCTGACCCTTGTCGATGGCGGGGTTGATGCTCTGTCCGACGTCGTGCACGATGTCCGCGGCCTTTAACCACCATTCGCCACTGCGGGTGTCGATCTCGACTTCCGTCACCGCCGCGCCGTAGCAGTAGTAGTAGAAAGCACGGCCGTGCAGCGTGTTGAAGTCGTACTGGATGTCGGGCGTCATATAGAAGCCCGTGACGCTCAGGCCGACCCGGTCCAGCCAGGCCTGCTTGACCACGGTTTGCCAGGGCACGGGTGCCGTTGCATTTGACGTGACGCGCGCATAACCGGCGCTCAATTCGACAGCTGCCGCCTCGCACCCCAGCAGCCGCGCCGCTACCGGCTTGAGTCGGGCGCGCAGCTGGTCGCAGGCGTTGTTGATGGCAGCACCATTGATGTCGGCGCCGCTGGAAGCCGCTGTGGCGCTGGCGTTGGGCACTTTTTGCGTGTCGGTGCCGGTGACGCGCACCAGGCTCACGGGGATGCCCAGACCGTCGGCCGCCACCTGCGCCATCTTGGTGTTCAGGCCCTGGCCCATTTCGGTGCCGCCGTGGTTCACACTGACCGAGCCGTCCTGGTAAACGTTGACCAGCGCCCCGCCCTGATTGAGCATGGTGGCGGTAAACGAGATACCGAATTTCAGCGGCACCAGCGCCAGGCCGCGCTTGCGGTACTTGCTTTGCGCATTGAAGCTGGCGACGGCTTCGCGCCGCGCCGGGTAGTCGGCCTGGTCTGCCACCTGGTCAATCACCTGGTCGCCCACCCAGTCCTCGATGGTCTGTCCGTACTGCGTGGTCATGGAACCGGCGTCGCCTGAGAGCGCGGGGTCGCGGTACAGGTTGACGCGGCGAATTTCCAGCGGGTCCTTGCCGAGCTTGTGCGCGATCTCCTCGATCACGGTCTCGATGCCAAACATGCCCTGTGGGCCGCCAAAGCCGCGAAAAGCGGTGGCGCTTTGCATGTTCGTTTTGCAGCGGTGGCTGATGATCTTGAGGTGCGGCAGGTAGTAGCAGTTGTCTATGTGCAGCAGGGCGCGGTCGTTCACCGGGCCCGAGTAGTCGGTGCTGTAGCCGCAGCGCGAGGCCAGCACCACATCAATGCCCAGGATGCGACCGCTGTCATCGAAGCCGCAGTCGTAGTCGATGCGAAAGTCGTGGCGCTTGCCGGTGATCATCATGTCGTCGTCGCGATTGACGCGCAGCTTGACCGGGCGCTTGAGCTTGAAGGCGGCCAGTGCCGCACTTTGCGAGAAGATGCTGGAGTTGCCTTCCTTGCCGCCAAAGCCGCCACCCATGCGCCGGCAGATCACTTCGACATCGTTGGCCGAGAGATTCAGCGCAGCGGCAGCCTCGCGCTGATTGCCGTCCGGATGCTGTGTTGAAACAAACAGCGTGAGCTGGTCATCCTCGCGCGGCACGGCGTAGGCAATCTGGCCTTCCAGATAAAACTGTTCCTGCTGGCCGCAACTGGTGCGTCCCTGGACGCGGTGCGGTGCGCTGGCAATTCTCTGCTCCGGCTCGCCGCGTGTGATGCCCTTGGATGGCATGACGAAACTCTGCTGCGCCAGCGCGTCATCGATGCTCAGAATGGCGGGCAACTCCTTGACGGCGACCTTGGCACTCCTGGCCGCCTTGCGCGCGCTGTGCATGCTGCGCGCCACGACCACGGCCACCGACTGACCGAGAAACTCCACTTTGCCATGGGCCAGAAACGGATCGTCATGAACGATGGGGCCGCAGTTGTTTTCGCCCGGAATGTCGGCGGCAGTGAAGACGGCCACGACCTCCGACTGGGCCAGCAGCGCAGCGCGGTCAATGCCTTCACCCAGCAGTTCGCCGTGCGCCACCGGTGACAGCACCAGCGCGGCGTAAAGCGTGCCGCGCAGTTCGGGGATGTCGTCGGTGTAGGTGGCCTGGCCGGTGACGTGCAGCAGGGCAGATTCGTGGGGCAATTCGCGTCCCAGCTCCGCCACGCGGGTCAGCTCATCGAGCGAGTTCAAGGCGTTCATTGGGCGGTCTCCATGGCAGGGGTGGTGGCTTCTTCAACAAACTGCAGCACCAGGTTGCGTGCCAGCAGCGAGCGGTATTGCCAGCTCGCACGCAGGCCGTCGCGGGCTGTGAAACTAGCGGTGATCGCCTGATCGAGTTCGGACGCGCTGACGGCATCCGGTGTGCGACCTTCGATCAGCGCTTCCAGTTGGGGCGCGCGACACGGCGAGGGGGCCAGACCGTTGTAGGCGAGCCGGACCTGGGTAAACCTGCCGCCGACCAGCTGGTACGTCATGGCGCAGCAGGTGGCTGAAATGTCCTGCTCAAAACGCTTGCTGACCTTGTGCGCGCGAAATACCTTGCCGGGGCTGGGTTTGGGCAGCTGGATGGCTTCGATGAATTCGCCGTCCTGCAGCGCATTCTTCTTCTGGCCGGTATAGAACTCGCTCAGATCCAGTGTGCGTGTGGCCTCGCCCCGGCGCAGCAGCAGCGTGGCGCCCAGCGCCAGCAGACAGGGCATGCTGTCGCCGATCGGCGAGCCGTTGGCAACGTTGCCGGCCAGCGTGGCGGTGGAGCGGATCGGTGGTGAGCCAAAGCGGCGCAGCACTTCAGCAAAGTCCGGGTAGGCGTCGCTGACCAATTCCAGCACGGCGGTGAGGGACACCTGCGCGCCAATGCGCCAGTGCTTGCCGCCGTCTTCAATCTGACGCAATTCGCTCACATGGCCGAGGTAGACGAGGTCTTGCGGATGAACCAGATTCTTGTTGACCTGCAGGCCAATCTCGGTACTGCCGGCCAGCAGGGTGGCCTGCGGGTGCTGCAGCAGGTAGTCGGCCAGCGCAGCCACACTGGTCGGAGCGAAGAAGGTCTTGCCCTGATCTGATCGCAGCACAGCGGCCTGCTCGCTGGCCTGGCGCAACTGTTGCAGTAGCTTGAGGTCGGCCTTGTCGTCGAGACGGAGCTGATCAGCCGGTGCTTCGCAGGCCTTGAGCGTGGCATCGATGATCGGCTTGTAGCCGGTGCAGCGGCACAGATTGCCGCTCAGCGCGTCGTTGATCTGAGTGCGTGTGGGATGAGAGACGGTTTGCAGCAAACCGGTCAGGCTCATGACGATGCCAGGCGTACAAAAACCGCACTGTGTGCCATGACTCTCCGCCATCGCCTGTTGCACCGGGTGCAGCTCGCCGTTGGCGCGCTGCAGACTCTCCACCGTCTTGACCGATTTGCCGTCCAGCGTGGGCAGCAGTTGCAGGCAGCTGTTGACGCTGGCGTAGGCTATTGCCGTGCCATCGGTATTGAGCTCGCCGATCAGGACCACGCAGGCGCCGCAGTCGCCTTCGGCGCAGCCCTCTTTGGTGCCGGTGCGGTGCAGTTGCTCGCGCAGGTAATCAAGCACCGTGGTGTTGAAGTGCTGGTTGCCGACTTCGACGATGGTGCCGTCGAGTACAAAGCGCACGGTATTGCTGGTTTGGGTCATGGTGGTTTTGGGGGGCTTGGCGTAAACCGGTGTGGTCGATCAAAGTGTAAACATTTTTTCCATCGCCGATTTTGCGACGCCCGCTGTTCGGTGACAATAGATTGTTTTCTGGGGTGCCAGGAGTTGATTGGCACCTTTATTGCTTCAACCCGTTCAAAGTCCTTACTGCTGGAGTCCACACATGAAAAAGCGCGTCCTGTTGAAAACCATTGCGGCTTGTGCCGCCGTCCTCGGCTTCGCCGGCGCGCAGGCGCAGAGCACGCCCGTCAAGGTTCAGCTGGACTGGCGCTTCGAAGGCCCGGCTGCCCTGTTCTTGACGCCCGTTGCCAAGGGTTACTTCAAGGACGCCAAGCTCGACGTCGTGGTGGACGCTGGCAATGGATCCGGCGGCGCGGTAACCCGCGTCGCATCGGGTGCCTACGACATGGGCTTTGCCGATCTGGCAGCCTTGATGGAATTCCACGCCAACAACCCGGACGCGCCCAACAAGCCGGTGGCCGTCATGATGGTTTACAACGACACGCCGGCCTCGGTCATGGTGCTGAAGAAGTCGGGCATCAAGACCCCTGCTGACTTGAGTGGCAAGAAGCTGGGCGCTCCGGTGTTCGACGCGGGCCGGCGTGCCTTTCCGATTTTTGCCAAGGCCAACAGCATCAGCAATGTTCAATGGACGGCGATGGACCCGCCCCTGCGCGAGACCATGCTGGTGCGCGGCGATGTCGATGCCATCACCGGCTTTACCTTCACCTCACTGCTTAATCTGGAGGCACGGGGTGTGAAGGTGGAGGACGTGGTGGTCATGCCTTACCCTGAATTTGGCGTCAAGCTCTATGGCAACGCGATCATCGCCTCGCCCAAAATGCTCAAAGACAATCCGGCCGCTGTGAAGGCTTTCCTGGTGGCTTTTGCCAAGGGCATGAAGGACGTGATTGGCAATCCGGCGGCCTCGATCCAGGATGTGAAGGCGCGCGACGGCATCATCAACGTCGAACTCGAAACAAGGCGCCTCAAGCTGGCCATTGACACCGTGATCAACAGCGCCAACGCGCGTGCCGAGGGTTTTGGCCAGGTCAATGGCCCGCGCCTGTCGCTGATGGCTTCCCAGGTGTCCGACGCCTACAACACCAAGACCCGCGTCAATCCGGACGCCGTCTGGACCGGTGCCTATCTGCCGTCCAAGGCAGACCTCAACGTCTTGCCCAAAAAGTAAGATGCAAGAGCCCACTGCCCAGTGGTTTGTCGATTTTCGGGACGTCTGGCTCGCCTATAACGACGAACTGCTGAAGCAGAATCAGTTCGCCGTAGAGGCGATTGACCTGAACGTGCGCCAGGGCGAGTTCATCGCCATCGTCGGACCCTCGGGTTGTGGCAAGTCAACTTTCATGAAGCTGGCGACCGGCCTGAAGATGCCCTCCATGGGGCGGATTCTGATCGACGGGCAGGCGGTCACCGGGCCTTTGAAGATCTCGGGCATGGCGTTCCAGGCCTCATCATTGTTGCCGTGGCGCACCACCGTGGACAACGTCTTGCTACCACTTGAAATCGTCGAGCCTTACCGCAGCAGCTTCAAGCTAAAGCGCAAGGAATATGAGGAGCGCGCCCGCGCCCTGCTGCAAAAAGTGGGCCTGGGCGGCTACGAAGACAAGTTTCCCTGGGAGTTGTCGGGCGGCATGCAGCAGCGTGCCAGCATTTGCCGCGCGCTGATCCACGAGCCCAAGATGCTCTTGCTCGACGAGCCCTTTGGCGCACTGGATGCTTTTACCCGCGAGGAACTCTGGTGCATTCTGCGTGACCTCTGGACCGAGCAGAGGTTCAATGTCATTCTGGTTACGCACGATTTGCGCGAGTCGGTTTTTCTGGCCGACACGGTGTACGTGATGAGCAGGAGCCCGGGGCGCTTTGTGGTGAAGAAAGAAATCACCCTGCCGCGTCCGCGCGATCTGGAGATCACCTACACGCCGGCATTCACCGATATCGTGCACGAACTGCGCGGACACATAGGCGCCATGCGTCAAAACAGTGCGAGCACCCAAGCGCCAAGGCCCTCATGAACCAGAAACAGATTGAGTTGTGGTCGCCCTGGATGCTGCTGCTGTGCGTGGTGGTGGTGTGGCAGATCATCTGTTCGGCCTTTTCGGTCTCCGAGTTCATTTTTCCCAGTCCCCTGCGCATCTGGAGCCAGTTCTGGGAGTTCAAGGCCATCATTGCCGCGCACGCCTGGCGCACCTACTGGGTCACCATGGCCGGCTTTGGCATCGCGATTGTGGTGGGTGTGCTGCTGGGTTTTGTGATCGGCAGTTCGCGCCTGGCGTATGCCGCTGTTTATCCTCTGATGACCGGCTTCAACGCCTTACCCAAGGCGGCTTTTGTGCCGATTCTCGTCGTCTGGTTTGGCATTGGCGCGGGGCCGGCCATCCTCACTGCGTTCCTGATCAGCTTCTTCCCGATCATGGTCAACATCGCCACCGGCCTTGCCACGCTGGAGCCTGAACTGGAAGACGTGCTGCGGGTGCTCGGCGCCAAGCGCTGGGATGTGCTGATCAAAGTCGGCTTGCCGCGCTCCATGCCTTACTTTTATGGCTCGCTCAAGGTGGCCATCACGCTCGCTTTTGTCGGTACCACGGTGTCGGAGATGACCGCCGCCAACGAAGGCATTGGCTACCTCCTGATATCGGCTGGTTCGGCCATGCAGATGGGGCTGGCTTTTGCCGGTTTGCTGGTGGTGGGCGCGATGGCGATGCTGATGTATGAACTGTTCGCCAGGATCGAGAAGCACACCACGGGCTGGGCGCACCGCGGCTCGCAGAACCGCTGAGGTCCGATACCGTGTGGCCTACTTGGCCAGAATCGGGAACAGCTTGACCAGGCCGTCGGACATCACCTCGACAGCGAGGGCCGCCAGAATCAGACCCATCAATCGCGTCATGACGTTGATGCCGGTCTTGCCCAGAACCCGCGCAATCGGTTGCGCCAGCGAAAAGCACAGGGCGGTGGCCAGCGCGATCACCACGCCGTAACCGACCAGTGTGCTGAGCTGCCAGAAAGTCTTGGCCTTGTCGGCATAAATCACCACCGTGGACATGGTGGCCGGCCCGGTCAGCAGCGGAATGGTGAGCGGCACGACGGCGATGCTGGCGCGAGCTGCGGCATCGTGCATTTCTTCTTCGTTCGATTTGGCTTCTGCCGGCTGTGCGTTGAGCATGGCCAGCGCTGAGGTCAGCAGCAGCATGCCGCCACCCACCTGAAAACTGGCCAGCGAGATGCCAAAGAAGTCCAGAATGTGCAGCCCCATGAGCGCACTGACGGCGATCACGACAAAGCAGCTGAAGGACGAAATCCAGATCGTGCGGCGTCGCTGCTCGCGCGAGAAGTCCTGCGTGTAATGAATGAAGAAGGGCACGATGGCCAGCGGGTTGACGATGGCCAGCAGCGTGACGAGGGGTTTGAAATCCATGGCCCGACTTTAGCTGAACTGGCGCTCACGTACAATTTGCCAGAGGGAAAACGATCCATGAACAAGCCCGTTGGCATCTACGAAAAAGCACTTCCCAAGGACCTGAACTGGAGCCAGAGATTCGAGGCGGCGAGCCGCGCCGGCTACGATTTTCTGGAGATTTCGGTCGACGAAACACCCGAGCGCATGGCACGACTCGACTGGACACTCGGTGAGCGCTTGGCGTTCTTCAAGGCGTCGCGCGAAAGTGGCGTACCCGTGCCTTCGATGTGCCTGTCCGGGCATCGCAAGATCCCTTTTGGCAGCGCCGACCCTGCGATTCGCCAGCAGGCGGCCGACTTCATGGAGAAGGCGATCCGCTTTGCCTGCGACACCGGCATCCGGGTAATTCAGCTGGCCGGTTATGACGTTTACTACGAACCCACCACGCAGGACTCCAGGCAGCGCTACCTTGAAGGCATGGCGCGTGCGCTGGAGGTGGCGGCGCAGCACCAGGTCATGCTGGCGCTGGAAATCATGGACACGCCTTTTCTCAACTCCATTTCGAAGTACCTGGTGCTCAAGGAGCAACTGCCCTCACCCTGGTTCAAGGTCTATCCGGACTTGGGCAACCTGACTGCGTGGGGCAACGATGTGGCGAAAGAACTGACGGCGGGCATCCACCACATCGTCGGCGTCCATGTCAAAGAGACGAAACCGGTCGGTCCCAATTTTCCGGGGGCCTTTCGCGATGTGCCGTTTGGCGAAGGCACGGTGGACTTTGTTCACTGCTTCAAGACCCTGCATGGGCTGGGCTACGCCGGCCCCTTCCTGGTGGAGATGTGGACCGAGAAAGCAGCCGACCCGCTGGCCGAGATTGCGAAGGCCCGCAAGTGGGTTGGCGAGCGTCTGCAACAAGGGGGCTACGACCATGCTTGAAGCACTGAAGAAGCAGGTGCTGGAAGCGAACCTGGAACTGCCCCGGCTCGGTCTGGTTGACTTCACCTGGGGCAATGTCAGCGGCCGCGACGCTGCCAGTGGCGCCATCGTCATCAAACCCAGCGGCGTGCCCTACGAGCGCATGACGGCAATGGACATGGTGGTGCTCGACGCCAACGGCGCCGTGCTGGAGGGGAAGTTGAAGCCTTCATCCGATGCTCCGACGCATCTGGAGCTGTACCGGGTCTTTCCAGAACTGGGCGGCATCGTGCATACGCATTCGAGCTGGGCTACGGTCTGGGCGCAGGCCTGCCGCGGCATCCCGGCACTGGGAACAACGCACGCCGACTATTTTTTCGGCGAGATTCCTTGCACCGCCAGATTGACCGAGCAGCAGATTGCCGGCCAGTACGAAGCGCAAACCGGTGTTGCCATCGTCGACTGCCTGCGTCAGCGCGGCCTCACGCCGGTCCAGATGCCGGCGGTGCTGGTGGCCAATCACGGCCCCTTTGCCTGGGGCGCTGATGCCGATGCCGCGGTACACAACGCCGCCGTGCTGGAAGTGGTGGCGCGCATGGCGCTGCTCACGCTGCAGATGGACGGCAGCTTGCCGGCGATGCCGCAGCAGTTGCTGGAAAAACACTTCTTTCGCAAGCACGGCCCCGGGGCTTATTACGGGCAGGGCTGAAACGCCCCTCCAAGCCGGACGTTGATATCAACAGACCGATGGTCGGCAATGTTGGGATGACTTCGTCCGAGGGAGCACCGACAGGCGACCAACAGAAGCCCATCGTAATACCAGGACCGTCGGTGACGCATGACGACATGGCACTCAACTCCGTTCGTGTCCCCCGGCCTTCGGCCTCCTCCTTGACCTCACTGCGTTGAGCGCCACGCCGTCCTGCGTCGGCCAGCATTGTGGGTACACAAATGGGTATTGAGTCATTGCAAACCAACATTGCTCGTTGCCGATGACAGCGGGACGGATGGTGCAACGTGGACTTGGGGTTTTGCCAAGTCAAGGAGCAGAGGGCGCAGCCCTCTGCGGGGGACATGAGTGGAGCCATCTGTCCTGCTGTCATCGGCCCTCACCAACCTGTGCCGACAAGGTTGGCTTACGGCTGCGCTGAACGTCGGCACTCAGCCGGCGCCCATCACCGGCTGCTTCCTGGCATCCAAATTTGGTCGACTCGGGAAGACGGTTTTGCAAGCAGCGTCATCAAGACCAATTTCTTATGACAATCGCATCATGATGTTGAAGTTGATGCAAAATGATGTCTTTATTGATGCAGGAGCCACGCCATGCGAACCACTCTCACCATTGATGACCACTTGTTCGACAAAGCCATTTCCCTGGCCGAGCCCGGCATGGAGAAATCCGAGCTGATTCGAGAGTGCGTGAAGGCGTTCATTCAGCGGCAGACCGCGCGTCGGCTGGCGGCGCTGGGTGGCACGGTGCCAGAGATCGAGATGGTGCCGCGTCGTCGTGAACAGGCAACGCTTTCATGAGTGTGCTGGTCGACAGTTCTGTGTGGGTCGGGCACTTCAAGCAGCGCAACGATCATTTGGTCGCACTGCTTGAGGACGGCGCAGTGATCTGTCACCCCTACGTCGTTGCCGAAGTGGCTTGTGGAACCCCTCCCGGTCGACAAGCCATCATTGGCATGCTTGCCGAGCTGGAAAGTGCACCTGTCGCCACGCAGGATGAGTTACTGGCAATGATGGATGCCCGTCAAATCTACGGCCGAGGCTGTGGTTTTGTCGACATGAGTCTGCTGGCTGGCGCTTTGCTCAGCGAGAAGGCATTGATCTGGACTTTGGACAAGAAGTTTGAGTTGCTTGCAGTGGAGCTGAACAAGGCGTACCGTCCCCAGCTGCATTCCTGAGATCAGGCTTCGTCCGGCACCCGGACCACCTGCACGCCGGTGGCCTGCAGTTCTTCGCAGAACGCCAGTGGCGTCAACCAGTCGGTGACGATCATGTCGATCCGGCTCAGGGGGCTGGTCAGAAAACTCGATACGCAGTTCATCTTGGTATGGTCGGCCACGATGATGACCCTGCCGCTGGAGTTCTCGATCATGGCCTTGTTGACGCTGGTTTCCGTGCTGACGGCGCTGGTGCAACCCTTCTTGATGCTGACGCCGTTGATGCCCAGCACGGTGACGCTGGAAAAAATGCCGTGCAGACCGGTCAGGGTCAGGTCCCCTACCAGTGACTTGGAGTGAATACGGTAATCACCGCCAAGCAGGATCAACTCCTGCTCTGGGTCCAGGTCGAGCGCCAGGCAGGCGGCGTTGTTGGTGACGATGCGGGCCTTTTTGCCACGCAGATGGTGGATCACTTCCAGCGTGGTGGAGCCGCCGTTGGAAAAAACGGTTTCGTTCTCTGAAATCAGCGTTGCGACGTAACGGCCAATCAGGCTCTTCTCGCGTTTGGCTGAATGGTCTTTTTCCTCGAAGAATTCTTCCATGCGCAAGCCGGAGACCGAGATCGCGCCACCGCGCGTGCGCTCCAGCAGCTTGTGCGTGGCCAGGGCGTCGAGGTCGCGCCGGATCGTGATCTTGGAGACGCCGAACTCGGCAGCGAGTTCGTCGGCCGAGACCGATTGGCGCTGTGCCAGCATCTCGAGAATTTTCTTGTGTCGGTAATTCGATACCTTCATGGTTTGACTCCAATACTGTTCACTTTGTCATGCCGGCCCCGGATCGGGTCCGGGGTTTCAACATCCGGCATCCATGCGTGCCTGGGACATGGATTGCGGGTCGAGCCCGCAATGACATTGAGTGAACAGTATTTGGTTTGACTCTGTTTGGGTTTGCTCATGTTGGTTCAGTCCGGTGGGTTCAGCAGCTCGCGCAGCGCCGGTGTGGCCAGCGCCTGGTAGAGCGCGTGCGACTGCGCTCGCCGGTGCGCATAGATGCGCGCGTTGGCGGGATTGGGTTCGTAACGAATCGAGCGACTGCCGCTGTGGGCGCGTAGAAAGGCGGCCGGGTAGCTGGCTTCCAGACCGACGGCAACCGCAGCGGCAATCCATGCGCCCAGCGAAGTGGCTTCCGTGTTGTCAAAGCGAACCACCGGGCGCTCGAACACGTCACTCTGAATCTGGTTGAAAAGGTCGGATTTGCTCATGCCACCCGAGACCGTGACCGACTGCACGGCGCCGCACAGAGTCTCCACCAGTTCCAGGCTGGCCTGCATCTCGATGGCAATGCCTTCCAGGATGGCGCGCGCCATCTCGCCGCGCGTGCTGCCCAGTGTGAGGTTGAAGAAGACACCGCGGGCCTGCGCGTCCCAGTAGGGTGAGCCGCTGCCCTTGAAATGCGGCAGGGCCAGCAGTCCGTTGCAGCCGGCCACGGCGCTGGCAGCCTCGGCGTTCAGTTGCTCGAAGCTCAGCTCGGGCCCGATGTTGTTCTGGCAGACAGATTCCTTGAACCAGCGGTAAATCGTGCCCGAAGTCAGCACGGCGGCTTCGACGATGTAGGCGTCCGGCACGCCCGACACATTGCAGGCCAGGCGCATGCCAGCGTCGAGCGCCGGTTTGGCGCTGTGCCCGATCAGGTAGGAGCCGGTGCCGGCGTTGGAGACGGCACGCTCGCCGGAAAACAGTCCCAGTCCGAGTGCTGCGCATTGCTGGTCGCCCGCAGCCGACACGACCGCAAGGCCCGCAGGCAGTCCGGTCGCAGCGGCCAGGGCCTTGCTCAGGCCGCCCACCACCGAGCCCGGCGCCACCAGCTCACAAAGCATGGATGCCGGCACTTCAAACAGTTCCAGCAGTTCGGCGTCCCACGAGCGCGTTTCCAAGTTGAGCAGGTTGGTGCGGCTGGCAAAGCTGTGGTCGGTGACAAAGCGACCGGTGAGCAGGTGAATCACCCAATCCTGAATACCCAGCAGCTTGTGCGTTTTGCTCCAGATGTCGGCTCGCTGCTGGCGCAGCCAGCGCATCTTGACGGCCGAAAAAACCGGCGAAATCTTCAGGCCGGTCTTGCTGTAGACCAGCGCGTTGGCGTCGCTCATGGCCTGCGCCATGTCGGCGCTGCGCCGGTCCTGCCACATGATCGCCGGATGCAGGGGCGTGCCCTGCCTGTCCACTGGTATCACGGATGAGCGCGAAGCGGTGACGGCGATGCAGAGCGGCTCCAGGCCCTTGGCGCTTGCTGCCTCCGAGCACGACTTCAAGGTTTCCAGCAGCACCTGCTGCCATTGCAGCGGGTCCTGCTCAACCCTGCCGTCATCGAAGAAAACCGGCAGATTCTCGCGCTGGGCCAGGTGCACCGCATGGCCGCAGGCGTCGTACAGGGTTGCCCTGCTGCTGCTGGTGCCGATGTCGACGGTAATGATCGCTTTCATGCCCACCTTGAGGAGTCTCTCGTCGATTTGATTGTAGAACTGGAAGTGATCATTGTCCGCGCTTCATCGGATCCCTGCTGTATAAAATGAACCATATTGACCGATATATGTCTCAATTTGATCGTTTGAAAGTATCTCCATGAAGATCGAAAAGCGTTTTCTGACCACCATGAACCGGGTTTATTCGGCCAACTGCATCGAGGTCGATGGCGAGCCCCGCATTCTGCTGGCCACCGAAGGCGAGGGGCCTTGCCTGGCCTGGACCGGAGTGGACTACACCGAGTCCCACACGGTCTGGGAGGGGCCCGGCGGCACCATGTCGATGGTCCCCATTCCGGGAACCAATGGCGAGTTTCTGGCGGTGCAGAAGTTCTTCAAGATGTTCCAGTGGGAAGAGGCCAAGATCGTCCATGTGCGCCCGCTCGCTGATCGGGGCTATGAAGTCACCGACGTGCTGCACCTGCCCTACATCCATCGCTTCGATTTGCTGACCGTCGGTGGCCGCCATTACTTCATCGGCTGCACGCTGGCAACGACCAAGGAGTCCAAGGAAGACTGGTCGAACCCGGGCAAGATCTGGGTCGGCGAGTTCACTGGCAAGGGCGCGCTGGAGGTCCGTGTTCTGAAGGATGGTCTGAGCAAGAACCATGGGTTTAGCCGTCTCACGCAAATCGGGCGCATGTCGGCGCTGGTGACCTGCGAGCAGGGTGCCTTCGAGGTGACGCCGCCGCAGAGCCCGGGTGCCGACTGGACGGTCAAACAGTTCATGGACTGGCCGATCAGCGATATTTCAGCCGTCGACATCGACGGCGACGGCGAGCTTGAATTCGCCACGATCGAACCCTTTCATGGTTCGTGGTTCCGCATCTACAAGAAGATGGACGGCCAGTTCCGCAAGGTCTACGAGCATCCGGAGGTCTCCGAGTTCTACCACGTGGTGGTCGGCACCACGCTGGCAGGTGTGCCGGTGTTCATCGGCGGTTGCCGGCGCGGCAAGCAGCAGCTTTTTTATGTTCGCGCGTCGAAAAACGATCCGCTGGCGTTTGAGCTCGAAGTGATAGAAGAGGGCGTCGGTCCGAGCAATATTTACGTCCGCCACGAAGCGACTCGCGACATCATCGTGGCGGCGAACCGGGAGAAGGCGGAAGCGGCGCTGTACTTCGTCAGCCAGACGGCGCTGGCCTGAAAAAGACAGTCACAGCCGCATCACTCAGGGCCGGGTCAGCCGCAGCACTTCACCGACACGGGCCTTTGCCACATCCTCGGCATGGAAAGGCAAGGTTGGCCACTCCTTGCGGGAGAACAATCGCATCTGATCGTTGGCGTGGGGTGAGGCCGGATCGGTGCTCTGCCCGTAGGTCAGGATGGCCTGTGCCAGTGGGCCCCGCTCGTCGAAGGTGACGGTCTGAATGTAGCTCGAGCCGTAGTCGATGGTTAGACCCTTGGCACTGATGCCTGGCGCAAACTGGTTGCCCAGGTTGTTGAGCACGCCCTCGAACTCGTCACCACCGTGCAGAGGGATGGCTTCGTCGGTGATCAGTGGGCGCTGTACAGCAGCCAGCGGTGCGTCCAGGGCGAAACCGGCAGTGCGCACCGCCTTGACGGCTGCGGCCAGTGCGTCCCACACTTTGGCGGCGACGGCGGCATCGCTCATTTTCAAGCCGGCCGGGGTGCTGACCGGCTGCGCGGGGTCGAAGGCAAGACGGTGAACACCTGGCACGCTGCGCGCTGCGCGCCAGAACTCACGGAACAGATGTGCGCCACGCGATTCGAGCTTGTTGCTGCGGTCCCAGCCGCGCAGGGCTGTGCAGCCGTCGCGGGCTTCTGCGCTCGGGGCGTTGGCGCAAGCCGCCAGCAGGTCGGGAACGACGACACTGGCCATGAAGTTGTGGTTTTCAAAGAGCTGACGCTGCACCGCGTCGGGCGTGACCTTGCCGCGCGCGAGCAGTTCGGGAATCTCGGTCAGTCCGGCACGCGTGCGCGGGCGTGAAATGCTGGCAATTCCGACCAGGGGCGAGATGCCGGACCACTGCTGCTGCGGATGGGTGTAGAAAAAACTGTCGTTGCTGTTGTGCACCCAGTCGCTGCGCACCGTCATGGGCATGCGCTCGAAGGCAATGAGTCCGGGTACTGCGGAGCTCGGGTCGCGGCGCCAGTCGCAGTCGCTCCTGGATCCATCCAGCACCACCAGGCCGGCCGCCGGTAGTAAAGCGGCCGCCGGCTTGCTCGGCGCACAGCGCTGCAGTTGTGCCGCATCGACATCAGGTACCGCGGACACATCGGCGTAGAGTGCGTTGCCGTGCCTGTCAGCGGCCAGGGTGTTGACCCATGGCGTGCCGATGTTCTTCATGGCATCACGCAGCTCCTGCACATTGCGTGCACGGGCAAAGCCCAGCGAAGAATCGGTTGCCCGCATATTGCCCAGGTTGGCATCCTTGATGGCGTAGGCCGTTTTGGCGGTCCAGTTCAGACCGGCGCGCGGCACCACCAGCACCGGGCCCCAGCGGGTTGACCAGACCGTCGTGGTCTTTGGCTGCAGGCTGCCGTCAGCGCCGCGCACCTGAATGCTCACGCTGCGTGAGCTCATCTTGACCGGTTGGCCATCCACCATGTAGGTGGTCGGGTCGCCCGCAGCGAGTGTCAGCTCGTGCAAGGTAAAGCGTTTGCCGGTTGACACCGTATGTGACCACGCGACGTCCTTGTTGAAGCCGATCGTCACATTCGGAAAGTTGCCGATACCCACGCCCATGACGTCAAGGCTGCCTGGGATGGTGAGATGGACCTGCCAGAAACGGTTGACGCCAGCCCATGGAAAGTGCGGGTTGCCCAGCAAAAGGCCACGGCTGTTGGCCGTGCTGTCCTTGCCGAAGGCCCAGGCGTTGGAGCCCAGTGGCGAGTCGAGCAGGCCTGCCTCACGCATGGCGTCTGCGGCGTCGGCAAGAGGGACGGTGGATGCAACAGCCGCCGTGGGCGCCGGTGGCCTGGCACCCAGGACGGCATCAGCCAGCGCAGCGGTGGCGGCCTGCACGGCCGTCAGCTCAGCCTGGCGCCGGAACTCGGCCAAGGTCATGGGCTTGACCCAGGGCTGGCCGTTACAGGCCGCTGGCAGCTTGCCGGCCTGGTCGCTCAGGTAACGGTTGTAGCCGTCCACCGCGCCACGTGCCAGCGCCAGGGACTCGGCACTGGCGTTGCCGGCCCAGACACGCTCCAGCGCCGCATCGTCCATGTGGGCAGCAATAAAGAAGTCAACCTGTTCATTGGGCAGCATGCGCCGCGCCAGCAGCCCCGGCGTTGCTCCGCCAAAGTAGCGCGAGCGCTCGCCGCGCACGGTGACCAGTTGGTTGGCGGTCATGCAAACGTTGTCCTGCGCGTAGGCGTAGGCCATGGCGTAGGCCAGGGTCTCAGGGTCTCCCGCTGTGATGTGGGGCACGCCGTTGGCGGTGCGCACAATGGTGGCGGTGCGTGCATCCCCGGCACCGGGTGGGCTGGCACAGGCGCTCAGGAGTATGGCAGCGGCCACCGGAATGAGCCGGGTGACAGGATGGGAGGCAAATCGTGCTGCACGCTGGGTCATGGGATTCCTCGAAAAATTGAACTTTTGTGATGTCTATCGTAGGGGTATTTGCCTGGAGCGCTATGCGTGTTGTCCCCTACCGGCGTCCCCTTGCACAGACTTGATCTTGCGCAATAAAAGATGAAAAAGATCAAAATGACGATTAAGGTGTTTGTGTATGCTCATAATAATAGGGTTTATCTTGATATTCAGATCGAATTGATCGTTTGTGTTCGTTGCGCGCGATGGAAACCGGAACAGCTAAGAGGAAAAGAAATTGGCAAAAGTAGACGAAATCACCAAGGAATCCTGGGTCCTGAGCACCTTTCCGCAGTGGGGAAGCTGGCTCAATGAAGAGATAGAGCGCGAGGAGGTGAAACCCGGCACCTTTGCCATGTGGTGGCTGGCCTGCACCGGCATCTGGCTCAAGACCGAGGGCCATACCAACATCTGTGTCGACCTCTGGTGCGGCACCGGCAAGCGCTCCATGAAGAACCCGCTGATGGACCCGCATCACCAGATGGCGCGCATGACCGGCTGCGTCAAACTGCAGCGCAATCTGCGCGTCTCGCCCTTTGTGATCGACCCCTTCGCGATCCGCCAGGTTGACGCGATCCTGTCCACGCACACCCACAACGACCACATCGACATCAATGTCGCCGCCGCTGTGCTGAAGAATTGCCCCGACACCGTGCCCTTCATTGGCCCGCAATCGAGCACCGATGTCTGGCTCAAGTGGGGCGTGCCACGTGAGCGCATCACCACGGTTCGACCCGGTGACGTGGTCAAGGTGGGCGACGTCGAGATTGTGGTGCTCGAAGCCTTTGACCGCACCATGGCGCTAACGATTCCGGCCGGCCAGACCGCCAAGGGCAAGCTACCACCGGATATGGACGACGTGGCGGTGAACTACCTCTTCAGGACACCCGGTGGCAGCCTCTACCACAGCGGCGATTCGCACTACGCCAACGGCTACGCCAAACACGGCAACGAGCACCAGATCGATGTGGCCCTGGGCAGCTACGGCGAGAACCCGCGCGGTGTCACCGACAAGATGACTTCGTCGGACATCCTGCGCATGGGCGAGTCGCTGAACTGCAAGGTGGTCATCGCCTACCACCATGACATCTGGTCCAACTTCATGGCAGACCCGGCCGAAATCACGATGCTGTGGAACATGAAGAAGGACCGCCTCAAGTACAAGTTCAAGCCCTTCACCTGGCAGGTCGGCGGCAAGTTTGTCTTCCCCGACAACAAGGACGACATGGAGTACCACTACGAACGCGGCTTTGACGACGTCTTTAGCAAAGACACCGACCTGCCGTTCCCGTCCTTCCTTTAGGGAGATCGAAATTGAAAAAGTACCAGTTAATCGTCGGTTTGTCATTGCGGACTAGATCCGCAATCCATGGGCCCCACTGCATGGATGCCCCCGGATCGGAGTCCGGGGCAGGCTCCTCGAGTCCGGCATGACAGCAGTACATTGGTAGTTTCCATCTTCCCTTACTACCCATCGAAGGCCACACCATGAGCTCCCCCGTCCACGGTCTGCAACTCCAGGGCGTGAGCAAGCGCTTTGGCAGCGTGAGTGTGGTGCAGGAACTCGATCTGACGGTGGAGCAGGGCGAGTTCGTGGTCTTGCTCGGCGAATCCGGTTGCGGCAAGTCCACGGTGCTGCGCATGATCGCTGGCTTGGAGGATGCAAGCGAGGGCCGCATTTTCATCAATGGCAAGGACGTGACAGACCTGGCACCGATGGCGCGCGACATTGCCATGGTGTTCCAGAACTACGCGCTCTATCCGCACATGGATGTGGCGCAGAACATGAGCTTTGCGCTCGACCTGGCAGGCAAGCCCAGAGCCGAAATTGAAAAGCGCGTCAACGAAGCGGCCGAAATCCTGAACATCACGCACCTGCTCAAGCGCAAGCCCAAAGAACTGTCCGGTGGGCAGCGTCAGCGGGTCGCGATCGGGCGCTGCATCGTGCGCGAACCGGCAGTCTTCCTGTTTGACGAGCCGCTGTCCAATCTGGACGCCAAGCTGCGCGGCCATATGCGCACCGAACTGGCGATGCTGCCCGAGCGTCTGGGCAAGACCACCATCTACGTCACCCACGACCAGGTCGAAGCCATGACCCTGGCGTCGCGCATCGTGATCTTTCACAAGGGGCATATCCAGCAGGTTGGCGCCCCCTCGGAAGTCTTCAATCGACCCGCCAATCGGTTTGTTGCCGGCTTTATCGGCATGCCCAGCATGAACCTGCTGGAAGGCACGCTGACGCCGAAAGGCGATCAGATGTTCCTGCGCGGATCTGGCTTCTCGATACCGCTGCCGGTTGCAGGACCCTGGCCGGCGCAGTTGGTAGCCGGTGTGCGACCGCAGGCGCTGCGCCTGGCGTCGGGCACGGGCCTGTTGCAGTTGCAGGTCGATGTGGTGGAGTACCTGGGAACCGAATCGGTGTTGGTGGGTAAATTGGCTGGCGGCAGCGAAGACCGCATCACGGCCGTGGTCGGTGGGCACCGGATTGACCTGCTGCACCAGACCGTTGCGCTCGAATTTGACGCCAGCGAGTTGCACACTTTCGACCGGAGCACCGGCCTGAGAGTTCACGTTTGATTTTTGACAACCTCTAGGAGATTGATGATGAAGAGAAGAACACTGATTCAAACCGCTGGTGGCGGCGCACTGGGCCTGCTTGGCGCTGGGCTGCCATTGTTTGGCTACGCGCAGGACCGCTTTGCCAAGTACAAGGGCCAGACCGTGGTGCTGAGCATCCCGGCGCACCCGCACTATGACGCCATGGTGAAACTGCTGCCCGAGTTCACCAAACAGACCGGCATCAAGGTCGAGGTGGACAAGCTGGCGATGGCGCGCATGAAAGACAAGCAGTTGCTCGAGATGGCCAAGCCTTCTGGCGACTACGACCTGATCTGCTACGTGGTGATGTGGAAGGGTGAGTACGTCAAGAAGAACCTGATTCGCGAGCTCGATCCCTTCTTCAAGAATGCTGCGCTGGCGGACCCCAACTACGACTTCAAGGACGTGGTGCCGCGCTATGTGGAAAACATGGGTCTGGTCGGTGGCCCCAAGGGTTACCTGGCAGGCCCCGGCGCCAAGCTCTACGGCATGCCCTATGGCGCCGAGACCTCGGTGCTGGCGTATCGGCGCGACATTTTTGCCAAGCACAACCTGAAGGCACCCGATAACTACACCGAGTTCGAAAAGCTGCTGCCGATCCTGAAAGACAAGGCCGGCATCGGCGCCCTGACCTCGCGCGGTCAGGCCGGCCACCAGTGCGTTCACGCCTGGTTGCTGCATCTGAATCCGCTCGGTGGCAAGGTGTTTGACGACAAGTGGAATCCGATCTTCAACAACGAGACCGGCGTCAAGGCGCTCAATTTCCTGAAGCTGGTTTCCGACACCGGACCGGTCGGCATTCCGGGCTACGGTCAGGGCGAAATGATCACGTCCTTCCTGCAGGGGCAGGCGGCGATGTACCTGGATTCGTCGCTGATCTTTGGTCAGGTCAATGACCCGAGCAAATCCAAGATCGCCGGCCAGGTGAGCTACGTGGTGCACCCCAAGGGCGTGCGTCATTCCTCGCAATCGGGCGGCCTGGGGCTGGCGATTCCGAAGAACGCGAAGAACGCCGACGCCGCCTTCCTCTTGATGCAGTGGCTTACCTCCAAGGAGCAGGACAAGGCGGTTTGCCGCATCGGTGGCGTGCCAAGTCGTAACTCGACCATGATGGATCAGGACATGGTGCGTCAGTACCCCGAGTACATCACGCTGCGTCAGCAACTGGAGTATTCCGATCCCGACTGGCGCCCGATCATTGCCGAGTGGGACGAGATCAACATCCAGGCACTGGGTGTTGCCGTCTCCGAGGCACTCACCGGCAAGAAGAAGGCAAAAGAAGCGCTGGACGGCATCGTGCCCAAGGTGACCGACATCATGAAACGTGGCGGCTACCTGAAGGGCTGACCGGTGCGCACCCCGGCGTGGGTTCCCTGGGTCTATCTGGGCCCGGCTGTCGCCGTGATGGCGGCGGCCTGCCTGTACCCGCTGCTGTCTGCCTTGCAGCTCGGGTTCTACGACTGGAGCATGGGAACGCCCTGGGGTGAAGCCAAATGGGTCGGGCTGGACGCCTTCAGCCGGGCCTTTCAGGATCCGTCGGTGTGGCGCTCCTTGCGCACCACGCTGTTGTTCGCCTTTGTCTGCGTCACTGCGGAGATGGTGCTGGGCATTGCGCTGGCACTGGCGCTGGAAGGCCAGGTGCGCGCCATGGCTTTCTTTCGCACACTCTTCATCCTGCCGATGATGATTGCGCCGATCGCGGTGGGTCTGACCTGGCGCTATCTGTTCGATGCGCAGTTTGGCCTGATCAACGCCATCCTGGCGGTCTTCGGCCATGCGCCCGTGGGCTGGCTGGCACAGGAGAACACGGCCTTCATGGCCATCATCATTGCCGACATCTGGCAGTGGACGCCCTTTGTTTTCATCATGATGATTGCGGCGCTGGCCAATGTCGACGGTGCGGTGCTGGAAGCAGCGCGGGTCGATGGCGCCAACTGGTGGCAAACCACGTTCCGGGTCAAGCTGCCGATGGTGATGAACGTGATTGCCATTACCCTGCTGATGCGCCTGATCGATGCCTTTAGGGTGCTGGAAGTGATCTACATCCTGACCTTTGGCGGACCCGGTGAGAGTACCGAGATCCTGTCCCTGCACATTTACAAGACCGCTTTCGTGGGACAGCGCCTGGGCGGCGCGGCGGCTATTTCGGTGCTGCTGCTGATCGTTGTGGCCGGGCTGTCCTGGTTTGCGCTGCGCTTGTCGAATCCGCTGAAGGATGAGGAGCGCTGATGAGCGTCCGAAGGCATCCCGCTCTGGTTGTCGCGCATTACGGCACGCTGATTTTGCTGGCCGTGGTGTGTGTTGCGCCCATCATCCTGATGTTTGCAACCTCGCTGAAACTGCAGACGCAGATTTTCAATACCGGCATCAACTTCATCTTTGCGCCCACGCTGGAAAACTACCGCGATGTGTTGGGCGAAGACAGTTTCAAGCGCTACCTGGGCAACAGCCTGATGGTGGGCGTGGTGTCCACTGTCATCACGCTGGTGCTGGGCTGTATGGCGGCCTACGGTCTGGCGCGCTTTCGCTTTCCCGGTCGCAAGAGCATGGCTTACGTCACGCTGCTACTGCGCACGGTGCCGCTGGCCGTGCTGGCGGTGCCGGTGTTCATGATCTGGAACCAGGTCGGCCTCATCAATTCACTGTGGGGTCTGATCCTGCTCTACGTCGCGGTCAATCTGCCGTTTGCGATCTGGCTGCTCTACGGCTTCATCCTGCAGGTGCCCAAAGAACTGGAAGAAGCCGCTGCCATCGACGGCTGCGGTCCGATCAAGGTGTTCTACAAAGTGGTGCTGCCGCTGATCAAACCGGGCATTGCAGCGGCCTCCATCTTTACTTTTCGCATCGCCTGGAACGAGTTCATCCTGGCGCTCGTGCTGACGGATCGCGCCACGCGCACGCTGCCGGTGGCAGCATCGCTCTACATCACCGACATTGGTGTGGACTGGGGCAAGATCATGGCGCTGGGCAGTCTGATTGCGATACCGCCGCTGATCTTCACCTTCCTGGCCGCGCGGCAGATCATCACCGGGCTGACCGCAGGGGCGGTCAAGGGTTAGGGCCGGTCAGCTAGCGCATGCGCGCTCAGCTGCTTCACCAGTTTGTTCATGCTCAGGCCCCGGCTCTGCGCCAGCAAGTTTTGCACTGAGCCGTTAATATGCGCACCTATGCTGAATTCACCCGCCCTGAATGGCGCCTCTTCCTTGACACTGCGCGAGGCTGCCTGACGTGAGCTCCAACCCCGGGGCGCCGGACAGCGCGTCGATCTTTGAACTCAAGCTCGCGACGCTGCCCTTGAATGCACCGTTTGTCTGGTTGCGCAAGGGTTGGCAAGACTTCGTGCGCCAGCCGCTGACCGGCCTCTTCTACGGCTTGTGCTTTTTTCTGATGGGGCACGCGCTGTGGTGGGTGTTTGCCGAGGCGCCGGCCTACGTGATGGCGCTGAGCGCCGGTTTTCTGCTGATGGGTCCGTTCCTGTGCCTTGGGCTCTACCATGCCAGCCGGGAGCTCGAACAAGGTCGTGTGGCGCCGCTGGCTGAGACGCTTCAGGCGTGGCGACCGGCGCGCGCTGCGATTGCCCTCTTTGCTGGCGTTCTGCTGGTTCTGGAACTGCTCTGGGGGCGTGCTTCGCTGGTGGTCTTTGCCGTCAGTTTTGACTTGCCGCCTGGGGGGCAGGTCACGCTGAGCCAGTTGCTGGCGCTGGAGAATCTGGCCTTCCTGATCACCTTCACGCTGGTGGGCGGAGTTTTTGCCAGCCTGATTTTTGTCACCAGCGTGATCGCCATCCCGATGATTCTTGACCGTCAGGTGGACGCCGTCAGCGCCGCCCTGACGAGCGTGCGCGCCTGTGTCCAGAATCCGGCTGTCATGCTGCTTTGGGGTGCCCTCATCACGACGCTGGTGGCGCTCTGCATGTTGCCCTATTTCGCCGGCTTGCTGCTGGCCGGTCCGGTCGTTGGGCACGCCAGTTGGCATGCCTACCGCAGCATTGTTGCGTCAGGCACCTCGCAGGCCTGAGTCCTACAAAATTGCACCACCCGGATGCTCGCCGCGCTCGTAGACGATGTGGGCGCGCTCAAGGGTTGTCAAAGCGTCGTTGTGTAATCGTTCATCGCAGGCCGCGTTGTCGTGGGCTTTCCCCGCAGGACCGCACCCACCGCCATAAAGCACAGCAATTGCTCGGTGTCGCCAAGCTGGAAGAACTGCTTGAGCCGCGCCGAATAGATCGACTTTCCGGTCAACAGCCCGCCGCCAAAACCCATGGCATGGGCGGCCAGCAGCATATTCTGCAGGGCACATCCAGCAGACAACAGGCGCTCCGGCGTCGGTACGCTGCCCAACTCTGGACTCAGGCGAGCGATAACCGCCACCAACAAGGGACCGCGGTAAGCCTTTTCACTGGCTTCTTTTCTTTGCGCCTCGGTAGCCTCTGGGTCACGTTCGCTCAGCGCATCGGCAAAGGCTTCGGCCAGCAGGTGTCGTTTCTGCATGGGAACGATCACCAGGCGCCAGGGCGTCAAGCGTCGGTGATCTGGCGCGGCGCCAGCCGCATCCAGAATGGTTTCGACCTGGGCGCGATCCGGCCCGGGATCGCCGAGGAACCTCGACGTCGTACTCTGTCTGGAGTGGATCAGGGTCAGCGCGGTTCCCAGCGGCTCCTGGTGTTCGTCCCAATGCACGTTCATATTCCTTTGTTGCCGAGTGCCCGTCGGATCAGTTCACGCCAGCCCGGATAGCCCTCCGAGGTCAGAGCGTACTTGCTGCTGAATTCACTGTGCGGTGCACCGCTGGTCAGCGCCGCAACAAAGCCCGGACCGTCTTTTATCCAGCTTCCGCCCAGGAGCGTCACACCGCGGGCGAAGAGCGCATCGGGCAGGCAGCCGGCACTGGGTCCGACCATGGCAAACCAGCGGGCGTTGCGGCACTGCGCCAGCATGTCGTCCAGCGTGTCGTTCAGGAGCAGGGTGCTGGTGGAAATCACTTTGCTGCAAGCCGCGAGTTCACTCGCATCCTGGGTCACGTGGTAGCCATCATGCTGGCCTACCAGATCCGCCCTCAACTCGACAACCGTCAGCCGTGCTCCGCTCTTGAGGACGCGCCCCAGCAGAGGCCTGAACAGTCCGATCATGCCGATGGACTCTCCCGCTTGCGCATTCATCTGTCCTATCGAATCACTGCTATCGTCGGGGCGAAATCCGGCCCGGTCATACAGGCAGCGCGAGATCGCGTTCGCCGTGGCCAAACCGACAGCCCTGCCAGGGCCCTTGTCGCCGACGAAGCGCTGTGCCACTTCAAGCGCATCGGCTCCGGCCGGCAGCAAGGCATCAGAGCCCTGGCGCAGCTGTGCCAGCGTGTCACCCAGACGGACGTAGGACAGGCCGAGCGAGCCATCCATCAACTCTACTGCGCAGAACTCGCCCGCGTGACCCTGCACCGGCTGAACCGGCGGCAAGTGCAAAGCACGTACACGTGGCAAGGGACACTGCTCAGAAAAGGCGGCCAGTTGGGCGAGGTATTCACTAGCGAAACTCATGGTGGCTTGTATCCATTGCTCGGAATCGTTCAATCGGGCGGGGCATTGGGTCAAATCATAGCGACTCCTGATGATCGGGCCCCATTCAAATCGGTCTGCTGTGCAACTGCCGGTCCTACGTTCCTGGGGTGGCCGGGAAAGCCAGGGCAATCTACACTCGACAGATATCCACTGCCATTCACAAGAGGCGCCGATTTGCCACTGCCAACACCTGAACCCCGAACCCATGCGCATACGCGAGACGTTGTTTACCGCGGTTTTCAGAGAGAAGACCGGCTGTGGGACATTGAGGCCGAGATGTGCGACACCAAGACACATGCGATGGACATCCCTGGCGAAGGGACCTGGCTGCCCGGAGAGCCGATTCACAGGCTTTCGATACGGGTAACGATCGACGACGGATTGGTGGTGCGCGAGATTGCGGTGGCGATGGATGACG
>QYPX01000025.1 GCA_007280205.1 Comamonadaceae bacterium | reverse complement strand
TGTGCGGCCAACGCGGGCACCTGTGCCATCGCCTCGCCGAGCGCCTGGCGGTGCCGGAAATACATGTCCTGTGTCGCCACATTGCCCCAGGACTCCACCCGCTCGGTGTCAAGCCGGTGCGGTGGATCAAAGGCCGGCAGGTAGCCGTCCACCAGCGCCTGCTCGGGTATCTGCACTGGCTCGAGCGCATGCGAGACATAGAACGCATCGAGGTTGACCATGGTCGGCAGCAGCACCTGCTCGGCCACCCGGAATGCCTGCAGCACCGTGTCGAGCGCTTCCTGCGCGCTTTCCACGTAGTACTGAATCCAGCCGGTGTCGCGTTGCGACAGGCTGTCGGTCTGGTCCGGCCAGAAAGCCCAGGGCGAGGCCACCGTGCGGTTCACATTGACCATCACAATCGGTGCGCGTGCGCCGCTGGCGTAGTGCAGCAACTCGTGCATCAGCAGCAGGCCTTGCGAAGCGGTGGCAGTGAAAACGCGGGTTCCCACCAGCGAGGCCGGAATGCAGGCCGACATCACCGAGTGCTCTGACTCGGGCGTGATGATCTCGGCGTCGAACGTGCCCTCGGCGGCGAACTCGGTGAGTTGCTCCAGCACCGGCGTCTGCGGTGTGATCGGATAGACCGGCACCACCTTGGGACGCGCCAGACGGGCGCCCCAGGCCACCGCCTGGTTACCGGTCAACAACAGGGTTTTCGTGGGGGTACTCATCTCAGTTCCTCCTGCATCGCCATGGAGCCGGTCGGGCACTCCTTGATGCAAACGCCGCAGCCCTTGCAGTAATCGGTCAGGACCACGTAACCGTTGTCAACCCGCTGGACCGCCATGTCCGGGCAATAGACCACACAGTTGTCGCAGAAAATACAGGTGCCGCAGGAGAAGCAGCGTTCGCTCTCGGCCAGCGCCTGCTCGATATCCAGCCCGAGTTGAACTTCAACGTCGTGCGACAAGCGCTCCTGCGCATCGAGCAGACCCGTGTGGGCCCGCTCTTTTTTGGGATGGTAGAAAGTGCTGATGTCAGCCAGGCGCACCAGCGGTTCACCGGCGCTTGCCGCGCCCTGGCGCTGCAGTAAAGCGGCCGCCATTGAGTGCGCGGCGCGTTGCCCCATGCCAACCGCCTCGGTGACGAAGCGCGCCATGCTGGCCATGTCGCCACCGGCATAAACACCCGCGCTGCTGGTCGCCAGTTGCGCATCGGTCTTGAGCAAGCCACCGGCTGCGACGAAACCCTCGCCCAACACAGAGAGATCCGGGTCCTGGCCAATCGAGGTGACGATGGCATCCACCGTGACGGCAAAGCCGCTGCCGGCAACCGGGCTCAGCGTGAACTGGCCGCGCTGTGCACCCGCCACAAACATCACCTTGCTGCAACTCACGGTCAGGCCGCCGGCAGCACCATCGCTCACCGCATCGAGCCGTGCGCCGTCGAGCAGGCTGATGCCCTCCTCCAGCGCTTCTTCCACTTCTTCGGCCTGCGCCGGCATCTGCGCGCGCTGCTCCAGCGCGAGCAGCATGACCTCATGACCCAGACGGCGCGCACTGCGGGCAGCGTCCAGCGCGGCACTGCCGCCACCGATTACCAGCAGCCGCTTGCCCAGTGCGAGCGGCTTGCCCGCGTTGGCCGCAGCCAAAAAGACTGCACCGTCGCAAACCCAGGGCTTGGCGTAGTCCAGCGTCGGCAGACGCTTGTGCCGGGTTGCGCCCAGCGCCAGGTAGAGCGCGTCGTGCTGCTCACGCAGTTGGGTGAATTCCTGCGCACTGCCAACCGCATGGCCGCAATGCACCGTGACGCCCATGGCCACGATGCGTGCGATTTCGCCATCGAGCACATCGCGCGAGAGCCGGTACGCGGGGATGCCATAACGCATCAGACCGCCGAGTTCTGCCTGCGCTTCATACAGCGTCACGGCGAAACCCATGCGGCGCAGGTGGTAGGCCGCTGACAGGCCGGAGGGACCGCCACCCACAATCGCCACGCGGCCGCTCTGTGCGCCTGGTGCAGCTTCGAAACCCCAGCCTTGCGCCAGCGCCTCATCGCCGACAAAGCGTTCGAGTTTGCAGATGGACAGCGCCTCGTCATAGCCAGCGCGGTTGCATGCCACTTCACAGGGGTGGTGACAGATGCGCCCGGCAATGGAAGGGAAGGGATTGTGCCGCGTCAGCACGTCCCAGGCGCCGCGGAAATCGCGCGCTCGGGCCAGGCCAATCCACTCGGCAATATCACCGTCGACCGGACAGGCGCCATGACAGGGTGCTGGCGCCTTGATGTGGCGCGCCAGCGAGGCGCGCCAGGTGCCGGTCTTGATGGCCGTCGTGCTGCCGGTGGTCCAGATCGCTGGAATCGGAGCCCCCACGCTTGTCGCGGCGCTCATGCCATGCTCCCGGAGAGTTGCAGATCGGCCGAGCGGTAGCCTTCGGTGCAGGCCGCCACGTTTTCGTCATGGTGTTTGGGTGCGTTGTCTACCAGCGCCTGCGTCAACACCGCCAGTGAGGGCGCCTCGATGACGCGCACCAGCGCCCCCAGCAGAGCCGAGTTGACGATGCGCCCCAGACCCTGCTGGCGGGAAATCGTCAGTGCATCAATCGGGATCACGCGTTTGCCGGGCAGGATCTGCGCAAAGTCCGCCGCACTGCGCGCCGAATTCACCACAATCAGCGTTCGCTCATCCGCAGTAGCGAGCAAGCGGCCTTCAAGCAGGCTGGCGTCAAAACACAGGATGGCATCGGCGCGCTCGATGTCGCAGCGCACCCGCACCGGGCGCTGGTCGACCCGGATGTAGGAGTTCACGGGTGTGCCGCGGCGCGCTCCGCCGTAACTGGCAAAGCACTGCACATGCAGACCCTGCGCATGGAACGCGCCCGCCAGCAGGTTGCCGGCAGTCTGAGCACCCTGGCCACCGCGACCCTGGATGATGATCTCAAGCACCTTGTCGTCTCCTTCTCGATCTCTGTGTACGAAATAACGCTTAACAGATTTCCTTATGGTTGTGTTTCCGCAAGGGTTTTGTCTGAAGCCGAATTTAGGCGCTTTGTCGCCATCCGCCTAATTGATTTTTAGAATCAGCTACATTCACCAAACAGATAATCAGGACAAACCCTTATATGAATTTCAGACAACTGGATCTCAACCTGCTGCGCGTCCTGTGCGCGGTGTACCGCTTTGGTTCGGTCACCGAGGCCGGTCGCCATCTGGCGCTGTCGCAGCCCGCGACCAGCAACGCGCTGGCGCGGCTGCGCACCATTTTTCGTGACGAGTTGTTTGTGCGCTCACCCAGCGGCCTGCACCCGACGCGCAAGGCGCAGCGCATTGTGCCGGCCGTGATCGAACAGTTGCATCTGCTGGAGAGCACGGTCAGCAGCGCTGAAGAGTTTGACCCGGCCAACAGCCATGTGCACTGGCGGCTCTCGCTGTCGGACCTGGGCGAGATGATGTTCCTGCCGCCGCTGGCGCAGGCGCTGCGGACACACTCGCCAGGCAGCCATATCTCGAATATCGCGGTCGCCGCACCGGAGGTCAGCGCTGCGCTGGACGCGCATGAAATTGACCTGGCCATTGGCATTCTGGAGGGCAAGCGCGGCTCGACGGCCAGCGAGTTGCTGTTTCAGGAAAACTTTGTTGCCATCACGGCCAGCAACTGGCGCCCACCCAAATGGCGCTCGGGCGCCCAGTTGAGTGCAACACAGCTTGCCAGCGCGTCGCTCGCAGTCGCCTCGCCAGCCGCCACCTTTCACGGCAGCATCGATTTGATGCTCAGTGAGCTGCGGCTCAACGAGCGCATTGTGCTCAGGGCCCGCCATTACGGTGCGCTGCCCGAACTGGTCACGCGCACCGACCTGATGGCCATCGTGCCCCTGATGTACGCCAACTCGCTGGCGCCGCGCTACGACGTCAAAATCTGGAAGCTGCCCGAACACGGCTCGCGCTACGAGGTCAGCATGCTGTGGCACCAGAGCGCCAGTCCGGATCTCGCCCACAGCTGGTTGCGTGGTGTGGTGCGCAAGTTGTTTCAGAGAGAATCACCACACTGAGAAATACGACTGACTCAGCCATCTGTACGTGCGGCTTTGGCGACAAGTGATATCATCGGCAATAGTATGAATTTGCGTGCAGTCCTTGATACCAATGTCCTGGTTGCGGCCTTCACCAGCCGCCGAGGAGCATCCTTTGCCCTGCTCGATCTGGCTATGGACTCGCGCTTTGTTTTGCTGGCCTCACCCGCCTTGTGGTTGGAATATGAAGCCGTTCTGAAACGCCCAGAGATTGTGAAAATGCATCAACTTTCGATGCAGGACATTGACGATGTTCTCAATGCCCTGTGCGCCAGGGTTGAACCGGTCAAGTCGCATTTCTTATGGCGGCCGCAGTTGCGCGATCCGAACGATGAGATGGTGCTAGAAGCTGCAATCAATGGCGCGGCAACGCACTTGGTTAGCTTTAATTTGCGTGACTTTGACCCGCCTGTGCAGCGTCACCGACTGACGGGGTCAGTGCGTCTGGGGCCAAGTGCTTGCACACCTGCCGATTTTTTGAAACTTGTGGAGAAAACATCATGAGCCAAGTTGCCTTGCGTTTGCCCGATTCGTTGCATCAGTATGCCAAACAACTGGCAGCACAGGACGACGCTTCTTTGAATCAATTTATCGTTACAGCTGTCGCTGAAAAGATTTCAGCGCTGAACACCGAGGCATTTTTTCAGGAACGTGCCGCTTCAAGTGACCGAGCAAAGTTTGACCGTGTGCGAGCCAAAGTGCCTGATATCGCACCTGCACGCGGCGATGAGCGTATTTGACGACTCTCAGAAGTCACCAACGCGTCACACCAAACTGCAAAATCCGAGATCGAAAGGCCTTATAGTTGCTGATCGACAAAGCGGCGACCGTCGTCCAAAATCGCGGTGAAGCAATACAAAATGCAGGAGTCCACCGATGTGCAATTCATCTCTGCCCAGTACCGAGCCAACGATCAGCTCAACAGCAACGGCGCTGTTCCATCAAGCAGCCAGCTCCGGGTGCACCAGCTTGAACCGGGGTGAACTCGAAAGCCTGACCGCCGCACTAGGCAGCCGGATGCTCGACGCGTCCTCCAGCGTGGCCGTTGGTGGCGCTGAATTTTGCATCCGCCTGAATAGCAGTCGCGAGTTCGGCATGGTCATCAGCGCTGGCCTGGCGGGGCTGGACGCAGAGCTTGATGAGAGCAACTTCCGAAAAGGCAGGGCCACCGTGCAGGCCCTGGCCGCGTTGAGCAGCGGGCAGGATTTTTTGCAGCGATTCAAGCAAACCGTGGCCTGGCAGAAGCTGCTGCTGAGCGAGCAGCGGCAGCAGCGGCTTGCGCCGGACGAACCCTTGATTCTTTTCTTTGATCGACTGCTGGAGCTCAGTGGCGATGACAAGGTCGCTACGCCCTTCATGCTGCAGACACTGGAGCTCACGCTGCACCTGAGCCAGGGTCGGCTTTTCGCCAGCAAGGCTCAATGTACGCTGGCTAAGCCGCTGGCCGGACGACTGCCACGCCCGATTGCAAAGATCGACAAGCTGCTGCATCCGGCCAGCATCGGCCTGGTAGGTGTCTCGGCCACCAGCATGAACTTCGGTCGCATCATCCTGCGCAATCTGGTGGGCAGTGGCTACCCCAAAGCGCAGCTGACGGTGATCCGCCCGGATGACGCAGAAGTCGATGGCGTGCCCTGCGTGGCCAACCTCAAGGCGTTGACACACAAGCTCGATCTGCTCATCGTTGCGGTAGCGGCTGACGCGGTTCCCGCGCTGGTTGATGAAATCATTGCCAGCGGTAATGTGGAATCCGTGATGTTGATTCCTGGCAGTCTGGGCGAAACAAAAAAGAGCGTGGAACCGGCCGCCCTGCTGGCCGCCAAGATCAATGCTGCGCACGGCAGGGCCGATGGTGGTCCGATTTTTCTTGGCGCCAATTGTCTGGGCGTGGTCTCGCACGCTGGCCACTACGATTCCTGGTTCATCCCGCTGGAGCGCCTGCCCAAACCGCAAAAGAAGCCGCAGCGCAATTCGGTGCTGCTGAGTCAAAGCGGTGCCTTCATGATCACACGCCTGAGCCAGAATCCCTGGCTTGACCCACTCTACATGCTGGCTCTGGGCAACCAGACCGACCTGACACACGGCGACTTGCTGAGCTACTTTGCACAACGCCCCGAGATCGAGACCATCGGCATCTATGTCGAGGGCTTCAAGGATGGCGACGGTCTGCACTTTGCCAAAGGCGTACGCTCAGCAATTCTGGCCGGCAAGCAGATCGTGGTTTACAAGGCTGGAAAGACCGCTCCTGGCAGTGCCGGTGTCATGGGCCACACGGCATCGATTGCCGGCGACCCAGAGCTGTTCGAAGCAGTGATGAAGCAGGCCGGCGCCATGGTGGCCGAAGACCTGAACAGTTTCGACGACCTGTTCTACATCGCCGGCGCGCTGCACCACAAGAAGGTCGGTGCCAGGCTGGGTGCCATCAGCGGCGCCGGCTTTGAAGCGGTCGGCATGGCCGACGCCATCGGCTCCGACAATTTTTCACTGCAGATGGGACAACTGCAGGACGCGACGGTGAAGCAGGTGGAAGAAATCCTGCTGGCCAAGAAACTTGCCGCGCTGGTGGAGGTCAGAAACCCGATTGACATCAATCCGGGTGCTGATGATGAAGCACATCTGCAAATCACTGAGGCCTTTGTGCTCGATCCCAACATCGATGCGGTCATCGTCGGACTCGATCCGACTGCGCCTTCGGTACGCTCGCTGCAGAGCAGCAAGTTGCGCCCCGGCTACGACATCAGTGACCCCAAGAGCACGGTACAACTGATGCCACCGCTGGTTGCCAGGTACGACAAACCCATCATCGGCATTGTCGACGGCGGCCGCCTTTACGATGCGATGTGTGACGCGCTGATGGACCAGGGTGTCTGCATATTCCGGAACTGCTCGCGTGGCACACGAGCACTGGTGCGCTACTGCGAAGCGCGGCTCTATGCCGACAGCCTTCGCCAGCGGCATGCGAAATCCTGAACCGAACAACTCACCTACCCTACGAGGAAAGCAAATGAGCGAAACACTGATCAATGACCTCTTCCGCAAGGCGCACAGCGAGGGGCGGTCCTCGCTGTTCGAGCACGAGGTCTACCGGCTGCTTGCTGCGGCCGGCATTGCCGCAACGCCAAAGCACGAGGTGCTCGCGAACGGCTCCGAAGCGGCCGACGAACTCGTTGCGTCTTTCCCTGGAAGCCGTGTCGTTGTGAAGATCGTCTCGGGCAGCATTGCCCACAAGTCCGACGTGGGCGGCGTCGCGGTCGTGGCCAAAGAGCCGGCGGCAGTGCGAGCCGCCTGCCAGAACATGCTGGCGGCGCTCTCCAAAAGCGACATCGCAGGCGTGATGCTGACCGAGTTCATTGAAGCCGACGCCGCGGGTGCCGGCAACGAGTTGCTGGTCGGCCTGCGCAACACGCGCGAGTTCGGCATGATTCTCAGCGCCGGCGTTGGCGGCGTCGATACCGAGCTCTATGCAGCAGGTTCCCGGCGCGGGCAAGCGGTGGTGTCGGCTTCGACCGCGCTGACCACAGCCGAGGAATTTCTCGAACTTTTCAAACCGACGATTGCCTACCGCAAGATCGCCGGACTGACGCGCGGCGGCCGTCAGCTGGTGACGGACCAAGCGCTGCTGCAGTGTTTTGGTGCCTTCATCCGCCTGGCCAACAGCTGCTCCACGGGCGACCCCGAGACCGACTTCGTCATCGAGGAGCTGGAGGTGAATCCCTTCACCTGCGCCAAGGGCTCGTTGGTCGCGCTCGACGGCTTGTGCCGCTTCGGCCGGCCGCAGAGTGTGCGTCCGCCGCGGCCACAGGGCAAGATCGACAAGCTACTGCACCCGGCTTCCATCGGCATCATCGGCGCATCGGCCACGCGCATGAACTTTGGCCGGATCACGCTGAAGAACATCATCGCATCGGGCTATGACAAGTCGCGCTTGCTCGTCATCAACCCTGACGGTCAGGAAGTCGATGGCGTGCGCTGTGCCCTGAGCCTGGGAGCGTTGGAGAAGAAACTCGACCTGCTGATCCTCGCGGTGACCGCCGACGTCGCCTTCGGAATCATCGATGAGGTGATCAAGACCGACGCCGTGGAATCGGTGCTGTTGATCCCCGGCGGCATGGGTGAAACCGAGGCCAGCCGAGAGCCGGCCCGGCGCATGCTGGAGACCATCGACAACGCGCGGCGCGCCGGAGTCGGACCGGTATTCGTCGGCGCGAACTGCCTGGGCATCATCTCGCACCCCGGCAACTACGATTCCTGGTTCATCCCCGAAGAGCGTCTGCCAAGAGCCCAAAAGAAGGCACAGCGCAGTTCGGCGCTCATCAGCCAAAGCGGTGCCTTCCTGGTCACGCGGCTCAGCAAGAACGGGTGGCTGGATCCGGCCTACATGGTCGCCCTGGGCAACCAGAACGACATCACACACGGCGACATGGTCGAGAACTTCGCAGCGAACCCTGACATCCATGTGATCGGGACCTACGTCGAAGGCTTCAAGGACCTCGACGGGCTGGCCCTTGCGCGCGCTGTGCGCAAGGCGACCGCTGCCGGCAAGCAGGTCGTCATTTACAAGGCCGGGCAGTCCGCAGCCGGCGGACGGGCTGCGATGGGTCACACGGCATCCATCGCTGGCGACTACGAGGTAGCCCTGGCCGTGCTGACACAGGCCGGCGCACTGGTCGCCACCGATGTCAGCGAGTTCGCCGACCTGTTCTACCTCTCGGACTGCATGCGTGACAAGGTCGTGAGCGGCAAGCGACTCGGCGCCGTGGCCGGCGCGGGCTACGACACGGTGGCGATCGCCGACAGTATCCAGGTGGGCGACTTCTCCCTGACTCTGGCCACAATCGGCACATCGACCCGGGAACGGCTGCAAGCGGTGTTGGCGTCCAAGAAGCTTGACGCGCTGATGGAAGTCAGGAACCCGTTCGACATCAACCCGGGGGCCGACGACGAGGCGCATCTGCTTTGTACCGAGGCCATGGCCGCCGAGCCGGAGGTCGACGCCGTCGTCGTCGGACTCGATCCAACGTCGCCCATGGTCAGGTCACTGCAGAAGAGTGCGCGAGCGGGCTTCGACATCGACAGCCCCGAGAGCATTGTCCAGACGCTGCCGGCGCTGGTCGCCTCCTGCGCGAAACCCATCGTGGCATTCATTGACGGAGGCGCGCTGTTCGACCCGATGGCCGACAAGCTGATGGCGCAGGGCGTCTGCATCTTCCGCTCCAGCGAGCGCGCAACGCGAGCACTGGTCCGCTATACCGAGGCGCGGCTCAGAGCGGCTCGCCTGCGTGGCTAGGTAGGGGCGGGATTTTCGACTTCACCGCAACCGACACGCTGGAAGACGTGGCGCGCGACAAGCACAGCCGCTTCATCGTCGGCATCGAAAAGACCGCGCAGCGGCTCAAGGCAAACTCGCCAAGGCGGACTGAAGCAGACAAGCGACAATCGCTTTGTCGCTCAGTCAAAACCTTCGCATACGCCGACGGGAATCAGGTTTATCCGGTCGGATAAACTGGACTTGCCAGAATATCCGACGAGCTACATTGCGTTAGGCCTCACAACCGACACGATCAGATCTCTACCATCTAATGCAACACCCATTGACGCCAACCGAAATTCGCCATGAATACTGCTGAACTTAGTCCCGCAAGACGATCACTCCTCGCCGAAATTGCAGCTCGGAGGCCAGGCTTCTCATGCCAAGGGAAGATCGGTGAATTTCTCGACGACTACTTGGTGGCCGAATCGCTAATGCGCCGCCTGATAAGCTACTACGCAACGGATACCACTCGCAAGGCGGCCGAGAACCTGCAAACTGCTCAGATTGCAGCCGCGATGAATCACTTCAACCTTACGGCGAAGAAGTCTGATGTCATAGACTCTTTCCAGGGCGGCCCAGGTAAGAGAGGTTTTAAGTCTGCACGCCAATTGCGAAATGGATTCCTGCATGACTTGAATCCGGACGACCGCGAGGAAATTCTCTCCAAGTTGTCAATGGTCAAGCAGCTACTGAGTCGAATTGTTTCACCTCTGCTTGCCATTTCAGCTGAGGCTTAAAACAATTCTGCCATTTCAAGATGAATTCGAAGGTGAACCGTTGCATTAAATGCAATCACAACAAGAGGCAATGATACGAGCAGCGAAGAGAATAGCCGCATTCAAAATATGATTGCACACCATCTTCACCACGAACCGCACCTCCGGGAACCAGATCACATTATCCAGCATTGACGCACACAGAATCGAATTGACGGGCAGATTTATATTTGGATGCACTTATGACTATCACCAGAGATTTCGCGTTACTTTTGTCTCAGTTTCTTATCTCGACAGCGGTTTTCGCTGGCTCACACTATCAAATGAAAGAGGACTTCACACCAAAGGTCGATTCAAAGTACCCTCAACTGGAAATTGAAGTAGACGGAGACGTGGGAGACACCGTCCTTAGCACTTTATATAGCGAAGTAAGGCCATCGATAGTCCTTAAAGAAAATATAATCAAATTTCCACTAAAGATTCTCTGGCAAACAATTTATATCTCAATTGGCAAAGGTGATTTGCCGCTCTACAAGACAACAGCAGACGGAAAGTTTTACGAGGGAATAGACTCGATCGTAGAAGGCAAGTCCGGACCGAAGTCAAGTGGAGTGATTTTTGTTCCGAGTGACCCAAACAAACCTGTAGAATTGTGCTATTTGGAACGCGAAAATAGCCATGTAAACTGCACACCCGCAGAGAATTTGCGGGAAAACTCGAATTTTTCATATTCGAAGATTCCAATGGATAGAAAGGATAGCTTTAAGAAGGAATTGATATTTACAGGGGTTTCACAGAAGACAGTCACGTTCCTGTATAAGGAGTTCGTAGATAACCTAGCCCGACCAGCATTTACGACTGAGTTGAAGTACGATATTTCGGAGGACGGAATGATTGGGTATAAGGGGGCAAGATTCCAAGTGATAAAGGCAAGCAACACAGGCATACGCTATAAAGTACTTAGGTACTTGAATTAGAGTTGGATCTAATCTGAATCATCGGCTACTGATGAGAAATAAAGACCAGGTAGCGACGGACTGGAAGGGTGAGGCCTAACTCGAACGTTGAGGCTGTGCAAATACCATGTCTAACGAGGGGCCGTTTGTGAAGCTATGGATTTTTCCCGAAGTGATGACAGGCCAAACCTCCTCGGCGTGCCGGCAGGGTTGGTGTGCGAGCAGCGCAAACCACAGACGCTCATTGCCGAGGGCGATGCAGTGGGTGGCGTAGCGAAATCAAGGCGGAGGCCGAAGGCCGGGGGACATTCGCGGAGCCATCCACTGCGGCGCCCTCGGCCCCCACACGCCTGGGACTCGGACTTGCGAAAGCAACTTATGGTGAGGAGTCTTTGTCGCCCGTCAAGATCGGCATCCCGCTGACCTGAGAAAAGTCTCGGTCATGCGTTACCAAAGCGGCGGCGCCGATATCCAGGGCGCTGGCGAGTTGAATCGCGTCGGGCAGCTTCAATCGATAGCGCGCGCGCAACTGTGCCGCCAAGGCCGCTATCGCGGCGGAAACCGCAATCACCTTGTATTGCGACAAGGCTTTCTCATAACGTTTGGCCAGTGCCGTTTGCCCCGCCTTGAAGGGGCCGGTCAAGACTTCAGCCAGCGTGATGGTTGATAGCGCAATCGTCAGGTCGCCTTTTGCCGCAGCTTCAAACAATCCAACAAACTGGTCGGCCCATTGCGGGTGCGATTCAAGCACGTAAATAAAGGGTGCCGTGTCGACCATCACGGTAGCGCCCTGGGCCAAGCCAGCCCATAGGCAGGGCGCTTTGCTTTTCATTCAGGTCCTGTCCCATTCGTCGCGCAAGCGGGAAATTGTTTTCCCAACGTCAGCCCCCCACAAACCCTGCCCAGTGCCGCGCAGCGCCAATAGGCCGGATGGCGCATGGGCAGTGGATCGCAGTTTTTGCAAGTCCTGCACCGGCACGATGGCCACATACGGCTTGCCATGCCGGGTAATGATGCTGCTGACGCCGGCATGGGCATTGGCAGCGATGGAGGGCAACTGGATGCGGGCCTGTTCTAGGCCGTAGCTGGAATTGGCAGACATGATCGATCCGTAAAACGTACAGTCTGTACAGTATACGGCAGTTGATTGAGTGCTGGTATTTTCAGGCGCTAGCGACTTTGCGGCCACCAATGCCCAGATAGGTTTCGATGATGCGTGGGTCGCTCGCCAGATCACTGGACTTGCCGGTCAGGGCGATGCTGCCCATCTCCAGCACGTAGGCGCGGTCTGCCACGGCCAGCGCGGCGCGCGCGTTCTGCTCGACCAGCAGGATGGAGACGCCGTGCTGACGCAGGCTCACCACCACCTGCAGCACTTCACGCACGATGTTGGGCGCCAGACCCAGGGATGGCTCATCGAGCATCAGCAGCTTGGGCTTGGCCATCAGCGCGCGGCCAATGGCCAGCATTTGCCGCTCGCCACCGGACAGCGTGGAAGCCATCTGGGCGCGCCGTTCATCCAGACGCGGGAAGATGGCATAGACCTCGTCCCGGCACTCGTTCTGGTCGCGCAGACCGCGCCGCCAGCGCGAAAAACCGCCCAGCAGGAGGTTGTCCTGCACCGACATCTCGCCAAACAGCTCGCGCCGCTCCGGCACCAGCGCGACGCCACCCGTCACCAGGGCGTGAACCGAGGGCCGGCGAATCACGCTGCCGTCGAGCCAGATTTCGCCTTGGCTGGGCAGCAGCCCGATGGCAGCCAGCAGCAGGGTGGACTTGCCAGCGCCATTGGGCCCGATCACGGTCACGATTTCGCCGGTCTGCACCGTCAGATCGACCTGATGCACGGCCTCCACCTCGCCGTAACAGACACTCAGTTTCTTGAGTTCAAGCAGAGGCTGCGTCATGGTGTGACTTCCCCGTCGGCGCCGCCCAGGTAAGCGGCCAGAACTTTCGGATTGACCTGCACCTCGGCTGGCGTGCCACGCGCTATGACCTGGCCAAACTCCAGCACCGTGATGCGATCGGCGATGTTCATGACAAATTCCATATCGTGTTCCACCACCAGAATGGCCATGCCCTCCTCGCGCAACTGACTCAGGAGTCGCGCCAGCGCCTGTTTTTCCATGTAGGGCAGACCGGCGGCCGGCTCATCGAGCAAGAGCACGCTGGGTCGCGCCGCCAGTGCCCGTGCAATCTCGACAATGCGCTGCTGTCCCAGTGCCAGCGAGGCCGCTGTTTCATGCAGTTGCGGCGCCAGACCACAGCGCTCGATCTGCCGTGTCGCCTCGCGCATCAGCGCCGCTTCCTCGGCCCGGTCCAGGCGCAGCATGGAAGCGATCCAGCCGCTGTGACCGCGCAGATGTGCACCCAACGCGACGTTGTCGAGCACACTGCGGTTGCCCAGCAGGCGCACGTGCTGGAAGGTGCGCGCCAGACCGACCGCAGCAAACACACGTGAAGCCTGCGCCCGCATGTCGCGCCCGAGCAGGCGCACCGATCCCGAAGTCGGATCGTCAACGCCGGAAATCATGTTGAAGAAGGTGCTCTTGCCAGCGCCATTGGGGCCGATCAGGGCGTGGATTTCGCCGGAGCGAACCTGCAGGTCAACGTTGTTGTTGGCCAGCAGTCCACCAAAGCGCTTGCTCACGGCGGTGGCATCGAGCACGACGCTGCCTCGCTCTGGCAGCGGGCGTTGTGCCAGGGCGTCGCCAGCGCCCTTGCTGGCCGCTGGGGGCGCCTTCAGGTAGCGGTTCACGCGCCGGGCCAGACTAGGCCACAGACCATCGGAGAAGCGCTGCAACACCAGCAGCATCAAGAGACCAAACACAATCACCTCGAAGTTGCCGCTGCTGCCCAGCAGGCTGGGCAAAATGTCCTGCAGGTACTGCTTCATCAGGGTGATCAGGGCGGCGCCCAGCAGCGCACCCCACAGGTGGCCGGCACCGCCAACCACCGCCATGAAAAGGTATTCAATGCCGATATTCAGATTGAAGGGTGTCGGATTGACGAAGCGCTGCAGATGCGCGTACATCCAGCCCGACAGGCCCGCCAGGAGAGCGGCCAGCACAAAGACCTTGATGCGGTAACGCGCCGTATCCACTCCCATGCTCTCGGCCATGACGCGCCCGGTCTTGAGCGCCCGAATGGCACGCCCCTCACGCGAGTCAAGCAGGTTGTGCAAGGCCCACAGCGTGAGCAATAGAACAGCCCAGGTCAGCAGGCCCAATTCCCGCACCGAACGCAACTCAAAGCCGGCGACTGACAGTGCCGGCAATCCGGCCAGACCCGTGTGCCCGCCCAGAAACTCCAGGTTGCCAAACAGGAAGTACAAGCTCAGGCCCCAGGCAATCGTTCCCAGCGGCAGGTAATGCCCTGACAGGCGCAGGGTCACCGCACCCAGACACCAGGCCACCGCAGCACTCAAGAGCAGTCCGGCGGCCAGCCCGATCCAGGGCAGCGCGACCGATCCGGGCGAAAGACCGAACAAAGCAGCGCCCGCAGGCGCAGTACAGAACCAGGCCGTCGCGTAGGCGCCCAGACCGACAAAGGCCGCCTGGCCGAACGAGGTCATGCCGGCTACCCCGGTCAGCATCACCAGGCCAACGGCAACCAGTGCGTACAACCCAATGTAGTTCAGCATGGTGATGGTGAACTCGGGCAGAAAGCCCCAGGCCACCAGCAACAGTGCGACAGCCAGCAAGGTGAGTTGGCGCTTCGTCATTCTTCGTCCTCGACGTGATGACTATGGAGCGAACGCCACCACAGGACCGGAATGATCAGGGTGAACACAATGACTTCCTTGAACGCGCTGGCCCAGAAGGAAGAATACGATTCCAGCAAACCCACCAGCAGCGCCCCGAACAAGGCCAGGGGGTAACTGGTCAGGCCGCCAATGATGGCTGCCACAAAACCTTTCAGCCCGATCAGGAATCCGGTGTCGTAATAGACCGTGGTCAGGGGCGCAATCAGGAGTCCGGAAACACCGCCTATCAGCGCCGCCAGCGCAAAGCTCAAGTCGCCCGAGAGTTCGGTCGGTATCCCCATCAAGCGCGCACCGATCCGGTTCATGGCGGTGGCGCGCAAGGCCTTGCCGATGATGGTGCGCTCAAAAAACAGAAACATGCCGACCACCAGCAGACTGGCCACCCCCATCACGACCAAGGATTGGCCACTGACAGGAATGCCGCCGAGCTCAAGCCGGAGCTCTGAAAATGCACTGGTGCGCGAACCCTCGGCACCGAAGAACAACAGCCCCAGACCGACCAGCACACCATGCAGGGCGACCGACACAATCAGCAGCGTCAAGACCGTGGCGTCGGCGAGCGGCCGGTACGCCAGGCGGTACACCAGCGGGCCTAGCGGTGTGATGACCAGCAAGGTGGTAGCGGCCTGTCCGAACATCGAAGTGGGTCGCAGCAGCAGCACCAGAAGCGCTGCCAGTGACGGCAGCAAAACGGCCCAGAAGGCCGTTGATTTCCAATCCACTGCGACCCCGCGCTGGTGTCTTACAGACTCCACCAGCAGGGTCACCGCAGCCAGCGCCAGCAACAGCCACAGCGTTCCAGGTGCGCGCCGGCCTGCAGCAAGGCCATGGTCAGCGCGCCAAATGCGACAAACTCGCCTTGCGGAATAAAGATCACCTTGGTGACCGAAAACACCAGCACCAGCGCCAACGCCATCAGCGCATAGACCGCACCATTGACGATGCCGTCCTGCGCCAGCAGCAAGGCGACCTGACCGTCCATCAGGGCTGGTATTTCCAGGCGCCGCCCTCAATCTTGACCATCACGCGGGCGCGCTGATCCAGGCCCAGGTGGTCGGTTGGCGACATATTGAAAACGCCGTGCGCGCCGGCCACTTCCTTGACTGTCTCCAGCGCATCGCGCAGAGCAGCACGGAATTCAACTGTGCCGGGTTTGGCCTTCTTCAGCGCCGGACCGACCGCAGCTTCCATCAGCTTGCCGGCATCCCAGGCGTGGCCGCCAAAGGTCGAGACCGAACCGGCGCCGTTGGCTTTCTCATATCTGGCGACATAGTCGGCCGAGGATTTCTTCAGCGGATGGTCGGCCGGCAGTTGCGCTGCCACCAGAACCGGGCCGGAGGGCAGGAAGGTGCCCTCCACATCCTTGCCGCCAACGCGCAGGAAGTCGTTGTTGGCAACACCGTGGGTCTGGTAGAACTTGCCGGTGTAGCCGCGTTCCTTCAAAGCACGCTGCGGCAGCACGGCCGGTGTGCCAGACGCTGCGATCAGGACTGCGTCGGGCTTGACCGCCACAATTTTGAGAACCTGTCCGGTCACCGAGGTGTCGGTGCGGTTGTAGCGTTCGTTGGCGATGATCTGGATGCCCTTGAGCGCGGCAATCTTGCTGAACTCCTGGTACCAGCCTTCACCGTAGGCATCCGAAAAACCGATGAAACCAACGCTCTTGACGCCACCGTCAGCCATGTGGCTGACGATCGCCAGCGACATCATGATGTCGTTCTGCGGCGTCTTGAAGACCCAGCGCTTCTTGGCGTCCTGCGGCTCCACGATGCGCGCCGATGCGGCCATCGAAATCATCGGTGTCTGTGACTCGGCTGCCACGTCAATCATGGCCAGCGAGTTCGGCGTGGTAGTCGAACCCAAAAGTACATCGACCTTGTGTTCATTGATCAACTTGCGGGCGTTGGTCACCGCCGCTGTGGTGTCCGACGCGTCGTCGAGAACGATGTAGTTGATCTTCTGCCCGGCGATCGTCGTGGGCATCAGGGCGATCGTATTTTTCTCCGGGATGCCCAGGGAAGCGGCAGGACCGGTTGCCGATACCGTGACACCCACATTGATGTCGGCATAAGCCGCAGTAGCCAGCGCCAGCGCGGCCAGCACCGGCAGTGTTTTCTTCAAGGTCATTGTCTCTCTCCTATTGGTAATGATGTGAAAGCAGATCGCGTGCGGCGGATGGATGGCCGAGCTACCGGGTCAAGCCGCACGGCACCCGGTTCAGTCGAAAACAGACGAGCCAACGGCGATGCCGTCTCTGTGCAGGGAAAATTGTCCATGTCAGCGCTCATGTTAATTTCAATATGCTAGGTCAAGGCAATATCTTAAGCAAGAGTGAGCCCATGTGGCACCGGGGTTTACCAGCAGAAAGTGGAACTTGCATCAGACACTAACTGTCGTAGCGCGGAGGATCGGGGTCCTGATCCCAGTTGGCCGTGGGCTCTGGAACTTTCTTGAGCCAGGCCTGCACCAGCTCAATGTGTTCGGCTTCTTCTTTTTGCAACTCGAGCGCTGCCTTGCGCACCGATTCGACCGTGGCCACACTTGCCAGTTTGGCAAAAAAGCGCTCGGCCCGCTGCTCGTTGCCCAGCGCCAGTTGCAGTACGTGCCAGGGCTGCATCAGGTAATGCAGTTCAGCGTCCGACGCTGACTCGGGCGCCTCAAGACCCGTCAACAGCGGCGCCATGCGCAAGCCTGAGGGTGCTTCACTCCAGCCCATCTCGCTCATGATCTGATCGGCGTGTTTGCCCTCGACTTCAGCCATCTTGCGAAACCACTGCGCCACCTCCAGGTTGTTGTGCGCCTCCATCATGTCGGCAAATTCGTTGTAGCGCTCTGCAGCGTCAAGTTCCATCTGCAGCGCCTGCGCCATGAAGTCTTGCAGTGTGGCCGGCAGCTTGAGTGCTGCGTTGTTGTTGGTCTGACTCATAACGCAAACTCCGCTTCCAGCTCGGCCACGCTACAGCCCGCCGCGCGCACCGAGGCCTGATACGGCGCCCGGTTGCCAGCGTACAGAATCCCGATATTCAGACCGTCGTCGGTCATCAGGCGCCGGGCGGCGCGCCCGGCGTCATCAGTGCTTGGCACCACGGCTGCTCGCACCAGCTTGCGCCAGTCACGCTGTTCCGGGCGGAAGGTAACGCAGGGGCTCAGTATTTCAACAAAAGAAAAACCAGGGTGTTGCATTGCCTTGGCAATGATGTCGGCTGTGCCATGCAGGTCACCGGCAAAGGCGCGCGCCACAAAGTTGGCGCCCGAGGCCAGCGCCACCACTGGCGGGTTGAAGACGCGCACACCGGTGCCGCCAGGCGAAAGCTTGGAATCCCAATCTGGCTCGGTGGTGGGTGAAGGCTGGCCTTTGGTCATGCCGTAGACATGGTTGTCCATCACCAGGTAAGTCATGTCCACATTGCGCCGGCAGGCGTGCAAGAAGTGGTTGCCGCCAATCGAGTAACCATCACCATCGCCACCCGCCACCAGCACTTGCAAATCAGGTCGCGCCACCTTGAGACCGGTGGCAGCCGCCAGCGAGCGGCCATGCACGCCGTGAAAGCCATAACAGGTGGTGTAAGCCGGTATGCGTGACGAGCAACCAATGCCGGAGACCACCGCACAATCTTTCGGTGGCACGCCCATGATGGCCAGCGCCTTGGTGACTGAACTCAGCACCGTGTAGTCGCCACAACCCGGGCACCAGATCGGCTTGTAACTCGACTTGAAGTTGGCAGCGGTCAGAACCTGGACCGGTACGGCCGGTGCGTCGTTGACAATCTCGTTCATTGTGCTTTCCTCCACTCAAGCAGGGCGTTCAATAATTCTCCGGGACGCAGCGGCAAGGGCCCGGGGCGGTGGTAGCTGGCCGGGGGCTGCGGGAAGTCGTACCAGGCGCGCAGATAGCGGTACAGCTGGGCGCCGTGGTTCTGTTCCACCACGATCACGTGCTTGACACCCTGCAGCGCTGCCGCCATCTGCTCCGGTCGGGCCGGCGCCAGCAGACGCAACACCATCAGACGCAGATTCACTCCCATGGCACGGGCACGCTCCACCGCCTCGCGCGCCGGACCCGAGCTCGAGCCAAACGTGATCACCACGGCGTCCGCATCGCCTTCAACGTCAGCCCAGTAAGGACCGTAGTCGTGCAACGCGAGTTTGCGCTCGCGCTTGTTGAGTTGCAGCACATGGTCCTTGGACTGGCTGCTGGGAATACCCGCTTCGGAATGTTCGAGGCCGTCGGCCGTGTAACTCACGCCTTCGGTGCCAGGAATGGCCATCGGCGAAACACCAGACTCCGTGTTGCGATAGCGCTTGTAATCCGGTGCGTTCGCTGGCGCAGTCAATCGCTGAGTCACACGTTCACTGTCGGCGGGCCGGTCAATGATGGCGCGCGACTGGCCCATGTACTGGTCCGACAACACAATCGCCGGCGCCTGCAGGGCCTCGGCCAACTGCACGGCCCACTGGGTCGCGCCCAGGCAGTCTGAAATCGAGCTCGGTGCCACCACCAGCCGCGGTGCGTCACCATGCAGGCCACTGACGGCAAACGACAAATCGCTTTGCTCACTCTTGGCAGGAATGCCGGTGGACGGACCGCCACGCATCACATCCACCACCACGATCGGCACTTCCGCAGCAACGGCCAGACCAATCGCTTCTGTCATCAGGGCCAGCCCGGGGCCGGCCGTGGCGGTGAGCGAAGGCACGCCACCGTAGGAAGCGCCAATGATCATGTTGATGGATGCCAGTTCGTCCTCGGCCTGCAGCAGGGTGCCACCAACCTTGATCAAGCTGGGCGCCAGCCACTCCAGCACCTCGGTGGCAGGTGTGATCGGATAGGCCGCGACAAAACGCACGCCACCGCGGATCGCGCCAAAACCGGCAGCCTCATTGCCACTGATCATCCATCGCCTGGCGTCGGATGCAGCGCCACCTTGCAGCTGTGCCATCGGACCGCCGTCTTGTGCCAATTGCTCGGCCACACCCACTGCGGCCTGCGCACCTCTGGCCACCGCCTGCAGATTGGCCTCCAGCGTGTCGGGTTTCTTCCACGACTCACGCACCGCATCCTGCAGGGCCTGCAGCGGCAAACCGGCCAGCGTGCCGGAAATCCCCAAGGCCAGCATATTGATCCAGCAACCCGGAATTTCCTTGGCCATCTTCTTCAGGCTCAGAGGTATGTAGCGCGCCCCGGTGGCCTTGAAAACCTCTGGCGCCTCGCCCTCGTCGGGGTCACCGATGAGCACGCTGCGCGCTCCGAGCACAATCTCGTCAGCAAAACGATTGACGTTCTGCCAGTCGATCGCCAGCAACAGGTCAAAGCCGTCATCGAGCGAGCTGATCGGCTGCGGACCCAGCCGCACCAGAGCAGCCGCCTCGCCACCCCGAATCTGCGGCCCACTGGTGCGCACCATCACTCCGTAGGCGCCCGCCTTGGCGGCAGCCGCCAGCAGCACGGTGCCGGCGGTCATGACGCCGCTGCCCCCGCTGCCCGCCAGTGCAATGGAGACACTGGTAGGGGCCGAAATTTGTTCTTGCAAGTTGCTCTCCTTCGATTGAATACCTTGCGGGACCGGTGAATAAGTCTTGAGTTTGACTGAAATCAGCGGCGGCCCATCCATTTTTCAAAAATTTTTCTGGCATTGATGGTAATTAGGTACTAATATACGACAATTGCGGAAATTCCCATCCGTCCATCTTTGAGCAGGAGACAAAACATGAGCATCCCGGCCTACCGTTGGCAAATGAACAAGCCCGGCGAACCGTTCGAGCGGGTTGCCTTCAGCGCGGTAGCCGCGGCCGGAGAAGTGGTGGTGGCGATTGCCGGCTGCGGCGTCTGTCACACCGATCTGGGCTATTACTACGATGGCGTACGAACCAACATCGCACCGCCCCTGACCCTGGGGCACGAGATCAGCGGTCACGTGGTGGCAGCCGGCGCTGGCGCCGAGGCCTGGCTTGGCAAAGCGGTGATCATCCCGGCCGTGCTGCCCTGCGGCGAGTGTGATTTGTGCAAGCGAGGACTGGAAACGATCTGCCGCGCGCAAAAAATGCCGGGCAACGACATTCAAGGCGGTTTTGCTTCGCACATTGTGGTGCCCGGTCGTGGCCTGTGCGAAGTCGACGAAAAACGCCTGGCCGCCATCGGCTTGAATCTGGCGCAAGTCTCCATCATCGCCGACGCACTCACTACGCCTTACCAAGCCGTGCGTCGCGCCGGCGTCACGCCCGGCAGTCTGGCCATTGTGATCGGTGCCGGCGGCGTTGGCGGCTACTGCGTTCAGGTGGCGCGCGCCTTTGGCGCCACCGTGGTGGCGATCGACGTTGATGACGAAAAGCTCGCCTCCATCGCAGCGCATGGCGGCGCGTCACTCACACTGAACGCCCGCAACCACGACACCAAGGCGCTGAAGGCCGCGATCCAGGCCTTTGCCAAGCAGAACGGCTTGCGCAGCACCGAGTGGCAGATTTTTGAATGCTCCGGCACCGCCGCCGGGCAGTTGTCCGCCTTTGGCCTGCTGGTGCATGGTGCCACCCTGTCGGTGGTTGGTTTCACGATGGACCGTGTGGAAGTCCGGCTGTCCAACCTGATGGCCTTTGACGCGCGCGCTTTGGGCAACTGGGGCTGCCCGCCCGAGTACTACCCGGCCGCACTCGATCTGGTGCTCGATGGCAAGGTACAACTAAGCCCGTTTGTTGAAGAGCACCCGCTGGACAACATCAACCAGATCTTCCCCGCCGTGCACCACCGCGAGATCAAGCGGCGCGCGGTGCTGACGCCAGCGTGATGAAGCGAACACGTGACCCATTTAGCTGTCATTGCCGCCGCTCGTTGTCATTGCGGGCTCGACCCGCAATCCAGTGCGCCCAAGAACGCATGGATGCCGGATCGAGTCCGGCATGACAGCCCTTTTGCCCGCAATGACAG
>QYPX01000098.1 GCA_007280205.1 Comamonadaceae bacterium | reverse complement strand
TGCATCGCAGCAACCATTGAACACGTTCAGGCCTACACTTTGTTCTTATGAAGCGCAAACCATCACAAGCCCCAAGAATCGCACTGGCATTGTCAGGTGGCGGGCCCTTGGGCGCTATTTACGAAATTGGTGCACTGTGTGCTTTGGAAGAGTCCCTTAACGGAATCGACTTCACCCAACTGCAACACTACGTCGGAGTTTCGGCCGGTGGTTTTATTGCCGCTGGCTTGGCCAACCGCATTACGCCGCGGGAACTTTGTGCGTTGTTCATTGAAAACGACGACCCGCTGGCCGAGACCTTCGACCCTTCCTGGCTGATGATGCCAGCCTACGGAGAATTTGCGCGTCGCGGCATCATGTTGCCAGCGCTGCTGGTGTCTGCCTTGTGGCAGGTCACCGCCGGGCGCAAGCCCTTTACCCAGGCGCTGCAGAAACTGGGGCCAAGCTTGCCGGCTGGCATTTTTTCCAGCGAGCACATGCAACTGCAACTGGAACGTCTTTTTTCGCAAAAAGGCCGCAGCAACGATTTCCGCAAGCTCAAAACCCAGCTGACCCTGGTGGCGACGAATCTGGACAGTGGCGAGGCCGCGCCTTTTGGCCGGCCCGGCTGGGACCACATCCCGATTTCCAAGGCGGTGCAGGCCAGCGCCGCTTTGCCGGGACTGTTTCCGCCGGTCGAAATTGATGACAATTACTACGTGGACGGCGCCCTGAAAAAGACCATGCACGCATCGGTCGCTCTGGAGCAGGGAATCGATCTGATGCTGTGTCTGAACCCTCTGGTTCCGTTTGACGCCACAGCGCCCCAGGTTGCCAAAGTCATGCGGCGCGGCCTGTCGGCCGAAAAGCACCACATACCGCGCATTGTGGACGGCGGCCTGCCGGCCGTGCTGAGCCAGACTTTCCGCTCGCTGATTCACTCGCGCATGGTGCTGGGCATGAGGCAGTACGAACACGCCTATCCGGACACCGACATCATCCTGATCGAACCCGATCATCGGGATCCCGAACTGTATCTGGCCAGCACCTTCAGCTACTCACAGCGGCGTCGCCTGGCAGAGCACGCCTACCAGCAAACCCGCCAACTGCTGCGTTCGCGCAAGACGGGTCTGTCGGCCAAACTGTGGCGCCACGGCATCAGTTTGCACCATGAAGCGCTGGACGACCCGAAGCGACATTTGAGCGCCCCGCTTCCAGCCACCACCCAGGTTGGGCGGGCCATCAGCAAGCTCCAGGAAATCATGGACGACCTGGGTCACGCCGTACTGCCTGCGACGCACGGGAGAGCGCCTCTATGGTGAAGAAGGCACCCCGGCGCACTGCCGAGCGCATTCTGGAAGTAACACTCGAACTGTTCAATCGCTTTGGCGAGCCCAACGTTTCCACGACCCTGATCTCGGCCGAGTTGGGCATCAGCCCGGGCAACCTCTACTATCACTATCCGGCCAAAGAAGAACTGATCAACTCCCTGTTTGATCGCTACGAGCACGGCCTCAACGAGTTGCTCAACGCCAGCGACGGCGTGCGCGACGTGGAGGATGCATGGTTCTTCATGCACACGCTGTTTGAGTTGATCTGGCAATACCGTTTCCTGTACCGGGATTTGAACGACCTGCTGAGCAAGAACCGGCGCCTTGAGACGCACTTCCAGTCCGTTCTGAAAAACAAGACCCGCGCCGTCAGGACCATGCTCGACAGCATGAGCCGCTCTGGCGCCATTGCCATTGACTCTCGGGAAATAGAGGCCACCGCCACCAGCATGGTGGTGGTTTTGACCTACTGGCTGAGTTTTGAATATGTGCGTGATCCGCGCCGTGCGCTGGAAACCGAAAACGCACAAGCGGCCCTGCTGCGCGGCGCACAACACGTGCTGAACCTGCTGGTACCGTATCTGGAACAAAGCCAGCGCACCCATTTGCTCAAACTCGCAGGCGCCTACAATAATGAAAACAATTAGCACAATAGGCACCGGAGGCAAGCATGGCCAGTTGGACTGCGTTCCCCTATGCAGGCGAGTACGTCTTTGACGCGGTAAGCGTCAAGAAGTACTGGTCGCGCCTGCACGCGGGTGATGCCGAGCCGCTTCCGACCGATGCGCAGGTGCTGCAGGCCTGGGCGCTGTTTCACAGCGGCGAATTCAGGAAAGCCATGGACCTCGGTCTCAAGATCGGTGGCGCCGGTCTCTCTGTAGCCAACAAGTCGGCCTGCGTTTACGCCACCTATCTGGAAAAACAGGAAAAGACCCGGCTTGACCTGTACCAGGAAGTGGCGCAACGTGCGGCTGCTCAATTGGCGAAGGATCCGCAGGATGTCAGCGCTCTGTACTGGCATGCCTACGCACTGGGTCGCTACAGTCAGGGAATCAGCGTAGCCAAAGCGCTGGCGCAGGGTCTGGGCAGCAAGGTCAAAGGTTCCCTGGAAAACGTCATACGCTTGCAGCCAAAACACGCTGATGCCCATATTGCCTTGGGCGCCTTTCATGCCGAGGTCATCGACAAGGTGGGCTCCCTCATTGGGGGCATGACTTATGGCGCAAAGAAAGATACCGGACTGGCCCTGCTGCAGCAGGCGCTCAAGCTCAACCTTGAATCGGCCATTGGCATGATCGAATACGCCAATGCTATATTGATGCTCGAAGGCGACCGAATGATGAAAGAAGCGACCCGCCTGTACCAGCTAGCAGCCACCGCCAAACCGCTTGACGCGATGGAGCGGCTTGATATCGAAATGGCAAAAGGAGAACTGGAGGATTGAGCCTCAATCGCTCCAGGGCAACATCAAGGTCACCATCGCGAGTTTGGCAAATTCCGGCTCAAACTGGTCGATGATTTTTTGCGGCTCAGGACAAAGCGTCGAATCGCTGATCACGCCAAACTGCACACCGCCACCATAACTGAGTATCGAGACCCCCAGACCAACGGTACCTGACTGTGGCACCCAGAACAGGCTTTGCTCAAGGGTCGAACCGCAGAATTTGAGTTTCTCGCGTGGTCCCGGTACATTGGTCATGACGGCCGTGGTCTTCTTGGAAAACAGGCTCAGCATCGCGTCCTGTGCCGGCTTGATCAAGAGGCCCGCCACCGACAGCAGACCGAAAGCCATCAGGGGCTGCATGCTGCCCTTGAGCTGACTCATGCGGCGGCGCACTTCGTAGACACGCTCCACCGGATTCTCGATACCAATAGGCAAGACGACGGGCGCCAGACCAAACCGGTTGCCCAATTTGTAGGCTTCCTCGAGGGGACGCAGATTCACCGGCACCATGGCCCGGATTTCCTTGCCGGCAACCTCGTCGTCAAAGGACTTCAGGTACTCGGCAATGGCGCCGGCCACGCAACTGAGCAGGATGTCGTTGATGGAACAGTTCAATGCCCGCCCCACGGCTTTGACTTCCTCCAGCGGAATCGGCTCGCACCAGGCAACCCGCTTGGTCTGCCCCGGCACGCCCTTCAGGCGCGTCGGCGAATCATCCGGCATCAATGCCAGCGCGGCGCCATCGCGCAGCACCTGATACACCATTTTCGCCAGCTCAACCGAACCCGCGACTCCCTTCTCCATGCCTTTTTGTGGACCCAGCATCATTCCCACCGCGTTGACCGCCCCATCGCCGGCGGCCCCCAGCGCTTTTACGGTCACATCCGTGAAGGGTTTGATAAAGGTATCCATCAACCAGTCTTCGGCGCCCTCGAGTCCGCCGTGAGGCAAAGCCTTGCTGCGGCGCTGCGGCGGCATGGCCCCGCCATCCACCAGCGACTGCGTCACAGAAATCAGCGCAATGCCATCGGCAATGCAATGGTGAATGCGCACCAACAAGGCAGAGCCACCCTGGTAATGCTCGACCAGATGAAATTGCCACAAAGGACGATTCATGTCCAGCGGCTGCACCGCGAGTTCAGCCAAGCGCTCTTGCAAGGCCAGTTGCTCACGCCCCTTGGACCTGGCGCCCAGTTTCTCGATCACGACGTGCCGTTTGATATCGAAATCCTGATCCGTAACCCAGGTGGCGCCCGCCGCGTCCTGCTGCACTCGCTGGCCGAAACGCGGGTACTTGAGCAGACGCTCCTCGATGCGCTCACAGACTGCCTTGTAACTGACACCAGGCTGCAGAATCCAGACCCCGACAATCATCATCAGGTTACTCGCGGAATCCATGCGCAGCCAGGCGGTGTCGACCTTGCTCATGCGCTCACCGGTCAGGCCCAAAGTACCGCCAACCGCATCAGAAACATTTTTCTGGACCACACGGGCTGCCCGGCGCACGGTCTTTTGTGCCATTTTCGCCGCAGGAAGCACGGCGTCCGTCACCGGCTGGGTGATGCTCCTGGCTTTGATTCGAGTAACCATCAAGGACTCCAGATTCGAGAAAAAAAATGACCAAAGACCGATTCTTCGGGAAGGCCCCCTATTTTGTGGCCAAAACCGAAAGTAAGATACTGCGCAAATACCCCAAGTGTGCTGGGTACCCACCTGATCCGGAGAAACCATGTCTGACCTGCAAGCAAAATTCGAAGCCGCCGTCGCAAATTCAAAAAAACTGACGGAGCGTCCTGACAACGCCACGCTGCTCAAGATCTACGCCTTGTACAAGCAGGCCAGTACGGGCGACAACACGGAAAAGAAACCGGGCTTTGGTGACATGGTGGGACGCGCCAAGTGGGACGCCTGGAACGGCTTCAAGGGCACCAGCGCCAACGATGCCATGCAACAGTACATCGACCTGATTGAATCCCTGAGTTGACCGCCCGGCCTGGCTGCGGCTACTTCTTCTTGCCCCGACTCGCCCCTGCGGCAGGAGCGTGAGGCAGCATGTCATCGAGCATTTTCACAATTTCGCTCTCAATCCTGCCCTTGAAGGCGCCAACCAGAAAACCGAGTCGCGCTGTGAGCTCGAATCGGTCCTTGGTCACTGCCAGCGTACCGTCGACGCCGGCTCGTGTAAAACAGACCTCGTCGGCAGTCCTGCCCTCTTCGTAAGTGCAACTCATGCCAAAATCGTTTTCGACCTGTTCGGCCCAACGGAAGGCGAGTTTTCGCGCGGCCGGCAGACCCAGGGTGTGATGGCGCAAGATGTGCAGATCAGCCACTTGACTACTCCTATGCTCTACAAATTCAAATCCAAAGGCACGGGCGACCTCATCATGCTGCAGCCCAACGGACGGCGCATGCTGCAGATCATCGGCAAAATCAGCGCCGGCGACGGTGACGCCGACAAGGGCATCATCCTGCCCGAACAAATGCCGGCGGCGCTGGCGGCACTGACGACGGCCGTGGCCCAGGAAGCAACCGACAGAAAGGCTGCCCTGGCACGGGCACTAGAGCGCAATGAAACACCGCCCCGCTTTGAGGCCATCTCGCTGCGCCAGCGCGCCCTGCCCTTGATGGAAATGCTGCAGCGCTGCGAAAAAGCGGGCCACGCCATAGTCTGGGGTGTTTGAACGAATCGCCGAACCTAATCAACCCTGGCCCCGGAAGCCTTGACCACCGGCGCCCATTTCTTTATTTCCGCGTCAATCAGGGCGGCAAATTCCTGTGGCGTATTGCCACTGGGAATGGCACCCTGTGCCAGCAATTTTTCCTTGATGTTGGGCAGATTGAGCGCCTTGGCGGTCTCCTGCTGAATACGCAGGACGATCTCCGGTGGCGTCCCTGCTGGCGCCAGCAAACCAAACCAGCTGCTCGCCTCAAAGCCCTTGAGTTTGGCTGCTTCCTCAATCGTCGGCAAATCCGGCATGGCAGCTGATCGCTGCGAACTGGTGACGGCAAAGGCCTTGAGCTTGCCACCCTTGATTTGCGCCATGGAGGACGGCAGATTGTCAAACATCACATCCACCGTGCCGGAAATCATGCCCAGCATGGCCGGGCCGGAGCCGGTGTAGGGGATGTGGGTCATGAAGGTACCGGTCATCGTCTTGAACAGCTCCCCGGCCAGGTGGATCGAGGTACCGTTGCCACTGGATGCCATATTGAGTTGACCCGGATGCGCTTTGGCGTACTTGATAAAGTCTGGCACCGTGTTGATACCCAAGGCCTTGGCCTTTTCGGTATTCATCACCATCACATTGGGCACACCGGCCACCAGCGTGATGGGTGCAAAGTCCTTTTGCGGATCGTAAGGCATCCGGCTGTACAGCGATTTGTTGATGCCATGGGTGCCAACGGTCCCCATCAGCAAGGTGTAGCCGTCGGGCGCCGATTTGGCCACGATGTCAGCGCCCAGGTTACCGCCAGCGCCAGCGCGATTGTCAACAATGAACGATTGCCCGAACACCTTGGACAACTCCGGAGCCACTGCGCGCGCCAGAATGTCAGTGGTCCCGCCGGGCGCAAAGGGCACCACGATTCTGACGGGCTTGCTTGGCCAGGCGGTTTGTGCTGCCACGGGCATAGCGGCGCCAATCATTGCCATGCCTGCGAATGCGGTAAGCCAGCGGCGACGAGACGGGTGCAGTTCTGCTGTCATTCAATTCTCCTTGGGTTCTGATCCGGACGGGACCTAATTTAAACCAGGTGCATATTAGACAACGGGTTTGCTGGTAAAAACCGTGGCGCGCAAAGCCTGCAGGTTCAAAACCCGCAAGCCTCCGTACTCGACTCGAATCGACCCCTGTTCGGCCAAAGTGGTCAGTGCTTCATTGACGCGCTGACGCGAGAGACCCACCAGATAGGCCAGCTCTTGCTGGGTAATGCGCAAGACCTCGCCCACACCTGGGTAGAGGACCGGATTGAACAGAGCGGCCAGACTGCGCGCGACCCGGATGTCGGGGTTGTTCATCCGGTCGATCTCACGGGCGGCGATGAATTGGCCGAGCCGCTCATTGAGTTGGTTCATGATGAACCGGTTGAAACCGATGGAGTGGTCCAACAACCAATGAAATGTGTCCACATGCAAGCCAGCCACCCGACTCCTTCGAAGTGCCTGAATGTTGTAGCGGTAGCTTTCACGCTTCAGTGCGGTACCCTCGCCGAACCAGCCCCCAGGCGGCATGCCAATAAACGTCATGGTCTTGCCTTCGGCGTTGTCACTGCTCATCTTCAGCAAGCCGTCAATCACACCAAACCAATACGTCACAGGACGACCGGTGCGGCACACGTAATCACCCGCGCTGGCATCCGTGATCTTGAGGTCGTCCACGGCACGCTCGCGCTCGGCGGATGTCAGCAGATGAATCCAGGGAATGGCATCCAGTTCCAAAGCCGTCAGGGGACGTCTGCGCTGATGCAAGGACTTGTCGTAGTTCATTGGTGCCTGGTTCTCCTTCGGTGGGCAGCCCAAAAGTGCAGGGAAAACACCTACCCAGAAAAGTACGGATTGTCGTCCAAATGACAACCTGACGTCAAACGAGTGACTATTATTCACCCCATTCGAATAGCAAGGCACCGGGATGCAGACCACATTTCCTCAACTTCTTCTAGATCACGCGGCGCAGCGACCAACAGAGCCTGCCATGCGCGAAAAAGAATATGGCATTTGGCAGGCCCTGACCTGGGCCGACCTGGCAACGCTGGTCACCCAACTGGCTTGCGGCCTGCATCTGGCCGGCCTGCGTCGCCATGAGCACATGATCGTGATCGGAGCCAACCGACCCCGCCTGTACGCCACCATGCTGGCCGTTCAAGCGATCGGCGCCGTCCCGATTCCCCTTTACCAGGATGCCGCAGCACCAGAGTGCGTTTTCCCCATCAACAACGCCGATGTGCGTTTCGCCTTTGCCGAAGATCAGGAGCAGGTCGACAAGCTGCTGGAAATCCGCGACGAATGCCCACAGCTGAGTCATATTTACTTTGACGATCCACGCGGCCTGCGCAACTATGACGAGCCCGGTCTGGCTTCGCTGGATGACCTGCTGGCCGCTGGCAAGGCCTTTGCCGGCCAGAACGCCGGTTTCCTGCAGGCAGAAATTGATCAGACCACGCCCACCGATGTGGCCGCCATGTTCTTCACCTCTGGCACAACCGGCAACCCAAAGGGGGTGGTGCACACCCACGATTCCTTGCTGAACCGGGCACGCGCCGGTGCCGATTTCGACAAGTTGACCCATTCCGAAGATGTACTGGCCTATCTGCCGCCGGCCTGGATTGGGCAAAACATCTTCAGCTATGCCCAATGGCTTTCCTGCGGCTATGTCGTGAACTGCCCCGAGTCCGCAGCGACCGTGACGATCGATCTGAAAGAAGTGGGACCCACCTACTATTTCGCGCCACCCCGGGTCTTTGAAGGCCTGCTCACCAGTGTCATGATCCGGATGGAAGATGCCAGCGCCCTGAAACGCCGCATGTTTCACTACTTCATGGGCGTCGCACAGCGCGTCGGTCCGACGCGCATGGACGGCAAGCCGATCGGCTTTGCCAACTCGATTCTGTACGCGCTGGGAAATGCGCTGGTCTATGGGCCTTTGCGCAACAACCTGGGCATGAGCCGGGTACGGGTTGCCTATACCGCAGGCGAAGCCATCGGTCCGGACCTGTTCAGCTTCTACCGCTCTATCGGCATCAACCTCAAACAGCTCTATGGCTCCACCGAAACCGCCGTCTTTGTCTGCCTGCAGCCCGACAACGAAGCGCGCGCCGACACCGTTGGCGTGCCCTGTGCCGGTGTTGAAATCAAGGTCGCCGAGAACGGAGAGATCCTGGTCAAGTCACCCGGTTTGCTCAAGGAATACTTCAAGAACCCGGCTGCCACCGCCGAAGTGCTGACTGCCGATGGCTGGTACCACACCAGTGACGCCGGCTTCCTCGACGCCCACGGCCACTTGAAGATCATCGACCGCGTGAAAGATGTGGGACGCATCAAGGGCGGCGCCAACGACGGCGCCATGTTTGCGCCCAAGTACGTCGAGAACAAACTCAAGTTCTTTCCCCATATCAAGGAAGTCGTGGCCTATGGCGATGGCCGCGAGAAGGTCTGCGTCATGATCAATATCGACTTCGACGCTGTCGGCAACTGGGCCGAGCGCCGCAATCTGCCCTATGCCGGGTATACCGATCTGGCGCAAAAGCCCGAGGTCTACCAGTTGATCAAGGAGTGCGTTGAAAAGGTCAACGCCGATCTCAGCGTGGACACGCTGCTCGCGGGTTCACAAGTCAGCCGTTTTCTGGTGCTGCACAAGGAACTTGATGCTGACGATGGTGAGCTCACCCGGACCAACAAGGTGCGCCGCGGCTTCATTGCGGAAAAATACGACGTGTTGATCGATGCCCTGTACGGCGGCAAGACCACGCAGTTCATCGAAACCCAGGTCAAGTTCGAAGACGGTCGCACTGGCAGCGTCAGTGCGACGCTGCGAATCGACGACAGCAAGACCTTTGCACCGGTCAAAGCGGCTGCCTGAACAACAGACTGAGAATCATGGCAACAAAACAAATCGGCGACGTCATTCTGGACGTCAACAACATCTCTCTGAGCTTCGGTGGCGTCAAGGCCTTGACCGACATCTCGTTCAATGTTCGTGAGCACGAAGTCCGGGCCATCATCGGACCCAATGGCGCCGGCAAGAGTTCCATGCTCAACTGCATCAACGGTGTCTACACGCCGCAGCAGGGTTCCATCACCTTTCGGGGCAAGGCCTTCAGCCACATGGACAGCCACCAGGTCGCCGTGATGGGGATCGGGCGCACCTTCCAAAACCTCGCGCTGTTCAAGGGCATGAGCGTGATTGACAACATCATGACCGGGCGCAATCTGAAGATCAAGAGCAATCTTCTGTGGCAGGCGCTGCGGATTGGGCCGGCCCAGCGCGAAGAAGAGATGCACCGTGAAAAGGTCGAACTGATCATCGATTTTCTGGAAATTCAGGCGCATCGCAAGACGCCCGTCGGTCAGTTGCCCTACGGTCTGCAAAAGCGCGTTGATCTGGGCCGCGCCCTGGCCATGGAGCCGCAGGTCTTGCTGCTCGATGAGCCGATGGCCGGGATGAACGTCGAAGAAAAGCAGGACATGTGCCGCTTTGTGCTCGATGTGAACGAGGAGTTCGGTACCACCGTGGTCCTGATCGAGCACGACATGGGCGTCGTGATGGACATTTCAGATCGGGTCGTGGTGCTGGACTACGGCAAAAAGATTGGCGACGGCACGCCTGACGAAGTACGCAATAACGAAGAAGTGATCAGTGCCTATCTGGGCACCGGTCACTAAGGACAAAAAAATGGCATTCTTTCTTGAATCACTGCTGGGCGGCCTGATGGCCGGCATGCTTTATTCGCTGGTGGCGCTGGGCTTTGTGCTGATCTACAAGGCCTCCGGCGTATTCAACTTTGCGCAGGGCGCGATGGTGCTGTTTGCGGCCCTGGCGATGGCGCGCTTTGCCGAGTGGATTCCACTCTGGACCGGAATGACCAATCCGATTGCCGCCAATCTGGCTGCTTTTGTCATCGCAGGCATCATCATGTTTACGGTGGCCTGGCTGATCGAGCGACTGGCACTGCGCCATCTGGTCAATCAGGAAGGCACCACGCTGCTGATGGCCACCCTGGGCATCAGCTATTTTCTGGACGGCCTTGGACAAACCATTTTCGGCAGCGACATCTACAAGATCGACGTCGGGATGCCCAAAGAGCCCATCATGGCGTTCGAAACATTGTTTGACGGCGGCATCCTGATCAACAAGGAAGACCTTTATGCGGCACTGATCGCGGCTGTGCTGGTAACGCTGCTCAGCGTGTTCTTCCAGAAGACAGCAACGGGTCGCGCGCTGCGCGCGGTGGCTGACGACCACCAGGCGGCGCAATCCATTGGCATCCCGCTGAACCGGATCTGGGTCATCGTCTGGTGCGTCGCGGGCGTGGTCGCCCTGGTCGCCGGCATGATCTGGGGCAGCAAGCTGGGAGTCCAGTTTTCACTGACCACCGTAGCACTGCGCGCACTGCCGGTGGTGATTCTGGGCGGCCTGACCTCGGTGCCCGGCGCCATTATTGGCGGCCTCATCATCGGCGTCGGCGAAAAGTTGTCCGAAGTATTTTTGGGACCTTATGTGGGCGGCGGTATCGAAATCTGGTTTGCCTATGTGCTGGCCCTGCTGTTCCTGCTGTTCAGGCCACAAGGCCTGTTCGGCGAGAAGATCATTGACCGCGTCTGACCGCCAGGAAGAAAAGAAACACCATGTTTTACAGAGAAAACGGTCAATTCAAGACCAGCTACCGTACCGATCAGCAGATCTTTCCGATCACACAGGATCGCTGGGCTATCCTGCTGATCATCGCCGCTGCCTTCATCGTCGTGCCCATGCTGAGCAGTGGCTACATGTTCCGGGCTATTTTCATCCCGTTTCTGATCATGTCGCTGGCTGCCCTGGGCGTCAACATCCTGGTCGGTTACTGCGGACAGATATCACTCGGCTCCGGCGCCTTCATGGCCGTCGGAGCGTACGCGGCCTTCAACTTTTTTGTCCGGGTACCGGGTATGCCGCTGCTTGTCGCCCTTGTCCTGGGCGGCCTGTGCGCCAGCGCGTTCGGCATCCTGTTCGGCCTGCCCAGTTTGCGGGTTAAGGGCTTGTACCTGGCGGTAGCCACGCTGGCGGCCCAGTTCTTCAGCGACTGGATGTTTCTTCGCATCAAGTGGTTCACCAATGACGCGCCATCCGGTTCGGTCTCGGTCTCGGGCCTGCAGGTTCTGGGTATGCCAATTGAAAGCCCCACCTCCAAGTACCTGTTGTGCCTGACCATTCTGGTGGTACTGGCGCTGCTGGCGAAGAACCTGGTGCGTTCAGCCATTGGGCGCGAGTGGATGGCCATTCGCGACATGGACGTGGCCGCCGCCGTGATCGGCATCCGCCCGATGTACGCCAAGCTCAGTGCTTTTGCTGTCAGTTCCTTCATCATCGGCGTCGCCGGTGCCCTGTGGGGCTTTATCTATCTGGGCGCCTGGGAGCCGGCGGCCTTCTCGGTAGACCTCTCGTTCAAACTGCTCTTCATGGTGATTATTGGCGGCATGGGCTCCATCATGGGCGCCTTCTTTGGCGCCGGCTTCATCGTGATCCTGCCGATTGTCCTGAACCAGTTCCTGCCGCTGCTCGGCGACCTGGTTGGCGTCCAGATTTCGACCGCCGGTATCTCACACGCTGAACTGATCATCTTTGGCGCCCTGATCGTCTGGTTCCTGATTGTGGAGCCGCATGGCCTGGCCAAGTTGTGGTCGATTGGCAAGCAGAAGCTGCGTTTGTGGCCATTTCCTCATTGAGTTTTTTCGTTAACCCCGGCACTTAAGGTGCTACCAACCCAGGAGACAAGCATGAAAATGAGAACAATTGCAGTAGCGGCTCTGATCACCTCTATCGGTGCCCTTGCCTATGCGCAACCCAAGGAGCAATTCTTCCCGGCACTACCGTATCGCACCGGCGCCTACGCGCCCAACGGCGTGCCGTGGGCCAACGGTTATGCCGACTACCTCAAACTGGTCAACGCCCGCGGCGGCATCAACGGCGTGAAGATCATCTATGAGGAATGTGAGACTGCTTACGATACGGCACGTGGCGTCGAATGCTATGAGCGTCTGAAGGGCAAGCACGGTGGCGCCACGGTGTTCCAGCCATTGTCGACCGGCATCACCTTCGCCCTGACCGAGAAAGCTCCCGGCGACAAGATCCCTCTGATCACTGCGGGCTACGGCCGCAGCGAAAGCCAGGATGGCAACGTGTTCAAGTGGAACTTCCCGCTGGTTGGCACTTATTGGCTGGCGGCCGACGTGCTGGTCCAGACCTTGGGTAAAAAGGAAGGTGGGCTTGACAAGCTCAAGGGTAAGAAAATCACGCTCGTCTACCACGACAGTCCCTACGGCAAGGAGCCGATTTCCCTGTTGCAAGAACGCGCAGCGATCCACGGTTTCAACCTGCAGCTGCTTCCGGTCACAGCACCAGGCGTTGACCAGAAAGCCACCTGGTTGCAAATTCGCCAGGCCAAGCCTGACTACGTCCTTCTATGGGGTTGGGGCGTCATGAACTCCACCGCTCTCAAGGAAGCCCAGGCCACCGGCTACCCGCGCGAGAAAATGTATGGCGTCTGGTGGTCGGGTGCCGAGCCGGACGTCAAGGACGTTGGCGAAGGTGCCAAGGGCTACAACGCTGCTGCCCTGCAGCATGGCGCAGAACCGCAGTCCAAAGTGGTGCTGGACATTCTGAAGGAAGTTCATGCCAAGGGCCAGGGAACCGGTCCGAAGGAAGAAGTGGGCCAGGTGCTCTATATGCGTGGCGCCATGAGTGCCATGCTGGGCGTTGAAGGCGTAAAGCGTGCCCAGGAACGCTTCGGCAAGGGCAAGTGGATGAGTGGCGAGCAGGCGCGCTGGGGTCTGGAAAACCTCGCGCTTGACCAGAAGAAGCTCGACGCTTTGGGCTTTGCCGGCGTGATGCGCCCAATCAGCACCTCCTGCGCCGACCACATGGGCGCGAACTGGGCACGTGTTCACACCTGGGATGGCAAGAAATGGAACTTCAGCTCCGACTGGATGCAGGCTGATGAGCAAATCCTGAAACCCTTGGTCAAATCGACAGCTGCCAAGTACGCTGCCGACAAGAAGCTGGAAACCCGCACTGTGGCGGATTGCCAGTCCTGATCGATTTGTCATCCTGGCCCTCTGGGATGTCATGCCGGACCTGATCCGGCATCCATGGGGCGGGTGCAGTGGCACCTGCCTGGATTGCGGATCAAGTCCGCAATGACAAAGGGGCGGCTGGGGTGACAGCCCAACCCGAAGCACTGCGCGCAGTGCTTCCGATTGGTAAAAGGTAAAACGCTATGGAACCCACAAACATCGTTCTCAACGTCAATGGCATCGAAGTCATCTACAACCACGTGATCCTGGTGCTCAAAGGCGTCTCGCTGAACGTGCCCGAGGGCAAGATCGTCGCCATCCTGGGTGGTAATGGCGCAGGAAAGACAACCACTCTGCGCGCAGTTTCCAACCTGCTGCAAGGCGAACGCGGTGAAGTCACCAAAGGTTCAATTGAGTTGCGTGGCGAGCGCATTGAAAACCTCTCACCCTCGCAACTGGTGCAGCGTGGCGTGGTGCAAGTGATGGAAGGGCGCCACTGCTTTGCCCACCTCACCATTGAGGAGAACCTGCTCACGGGTGGCTACACGCGCAAGAGCAAGGCCGAGGTTGCTGCCAATCTGGAAAAGGTCTACGCCTATTTCCCACGCCTAAAGTTGCGCCGTACCAGTCAGGCCGCCTACACATCGGGTGGCGAGCAACAGATGTGTGCCATTGGCCGCGCCTTGATGGCCAACCCCAGCATGGTGCTGCTGGATGAGCCATCGATGGGCCTGGCACCGCAAATCGTGCAGGAAGTGTTCGAGATCGTGAGAGACCTGAACCGCAAGGAGAAGGTCACTTTTCTGCTGGCTGAGCAGAACACCAACATGGCCCTGAAGTACGCTGATTACGGCTACATCATGGAGTCGGGCCGCGTCGTGATGGATGGCGTGGCCAGTGACCTCGCCAACAACGAAGACGTCAAGGAGTTCTACCTGGGTGTGGGCGGCGGCGAGCGCAAGAGCTTCAAGGATGTGAAAAGTTACAAACGGCGCAAGCGCTGGCTGGCTTGAGCAGGCTCCCCCCACGCGCTGGCGCAGTGGTAGTCAGTGCCTTATAGGAAAAGCAATATGTCTGAACATTACGATGCGCTGGAAACGCGTGACAGTGCTGCGCGCGAAGCCGCCCTGCTGGCTGCCCTGCCGCTCCAGGTAGCGCATGCCAAGAAATCATCGGCAACACTCGCGCAAATTCTCAAAGATGTGAATCCGGCCCAGGTCACGAGTCGGCAGGCCCTGGCGGAGTTGCCCGTGATTCGCAAGCATGAACTGCTGGAACGCCAGCAAGCCAGCCGGGCTATTGCCGATGGTGATGTGTTCGGCGGTTTCAGCACGGTGGGCTACGGCAAGCACATGCCGCGGATTTTTGCCAGCCCCGGCCCGATTTATGAACCCGAAGGTGCAGCCAAGGACTATTGGCGTATGGCGCGCGCCATCTTTGCAGCGGGCTTTCGTCCCGGCGAACTGGTTCACAACTGCTTCAGCTACCACTTTGTTCCCGCCGGGTCGATGATGGAGTCCGGTGCCCATGCGCTGGGCTGCACCGTGTTTGCCGGCGGCACCGGCCAGACCGAGCAACAGGTTCAGGCGATGGCGCAATTGCGACCGGCCGGCTACATCGGCACACCCAGTTTCCTGAAAATCATTCTGGACAAGGCGGCCGAAATGGGCGTGGCCCTGCCCAGCGTGAAGAAAGCCATGTTTGGTGGTGAAGCGTTTCCACCTTCCCTGCGTGACTGGTTTGCCGAGCGCGGCGTTGCTGGTTATCAGTGCTATGCCACGGCCGACGTTGGTTCCATCGCCTTTGAGACCGCTGCACGCGAAGGTCTGGTGCTTGATGAAGGTGTGATTCTCGAAATTGTGCGTCCTGGTACCGGCGACCCGGTGGCGCCCGGCGAGGTCGGCGAAGTGGTCGTGACCACGCTGAATCCGGACTACCCCCTGATTCGCTTTGGCACCGGCGATCTGTCGGCGGTGCTGGCTGGCCCCTGCCCGAGCGGACGCACCAACACCCGCATCAAGGGCTGGATGGGACGCGCCGATCAGACCACCAAGATCCGCGGCATGTTTGTGCACCCAGGGCAGGTTGCCGACATCGTCAAGCGCTTCCCCGAAGTGGCGCGCGCCCGTCTGGTGGTGACTGGCGAGATGGCCAATGACGCCATGACACTGAAGGTCGAGACCGCCTGCGGTGGACCGGATGCACTGGCCGCCAGGATTGGCGAGGCGATTCGCGACGTCACCAAGCTCCGCGGCGTGGTCGAATTCCTGTTGCCCGGAAGCCTGCCCAATGATGGCAAGGTGATCGAGGACGCGCGCAGTTATTCCTGAACACGGTCAGCCCGTTGCGCAGGAAAGCCACGAGATCCCCCTGCTCCTGCTCTGTCAGGCCCAAGGACCGGATGCTCGGGTGTGAATTCGAAGTGCCGCCGCCTAAGGCATTCGAAGCGATGTAGCCAGCGCTGTCGTTGCCATCAGGTCCGGGCTCGGCGGCGTCCAACACTCCCGGGCATCGCTCAGGATCGAGAACAGACAGGGTCGCACCTGAAACGCATCCGGCGCAGGCTTGCCGCTGACCATGCCCAGGAATTGACGCGTGAACGACCACAGGTGTGTGCAGTACTTTTGCACACGGACGCAGTAAAAAGTTGAAACGTGAAAAGAGAAAACCCGCGTAGACCTCATTCTTCCGGGAATCACGCCTGATTGCGAGTTTTGTAGAAGGTGGCTAAGGCGCCGCGCACTTTCAGCTGCCAGTTTCTGAAAAGTACCTTGTTTGGTACCATGAGCCGATATTTCAATACTTTTATTTCATTTGTATGGACCACAACACTGTCTCCGTTGCTGAAATCAAGCGCCGTGGCATGGCGGCCATTGCCGACAGCTTGCGGCGCGGTCCGGTGCACATCATCAAAAGAAACAAGATGGCCGCCGTTGTTCTGTCCGAGAGCGACTATCAGCGCCTCACCAATCAAAAGTTGTCCTCGCCATCGGGCATGACTGCGATGCAGTGGTTGCTGGCACAACCGAGCGCCGGCAAACGAAGCAAGAATCAAATCGATGCTGACCTTAAAGCAGAGCGTGCCTGGTGATCGCATTCTTCGATTCAAGCGCCCTTATCTATTTGATTGAGGGTAACGAACCGTTCTCCATCAAGATCCGCAAGGAACTGGCGAGCGCTGCAAGAAGACACCCAGAGCTTGGTGCTGGCGTGTCGCGTCTGACCTGGTTGGAGTGTCGTGTGGGCCCTATGAAAGCCAATGACAGTGCGACCTTGGCGGCATTCGATGCATTCTTTGCGCGCTCTGACTTGGTGTGGGTTGAGCTAAACCAAAATGTCGTGGAACTGGCGGCGGCTATCCGCGTCAAGCACGGACTGAAGACGCCGGATTCGTTGCAGGCGGCAAGCTGCTTGCAGTTGGGATCTGAACACCTCTTTCTGACCGGTGATTCTTCGTTCAAGCGCGTGACCGGATTGACCGTGAAGATATTGACCGGATAGGTGCGTCGGGGTGCACCATTGTCGGCATGGGTAGTGTTGCCGGAGTCTCAAACGCAGCCAAAAGCACTCGATTCCCGTCGCGAGCATCAGAAACTGCTACTGAAAACTGTCCAATGTCCGCGATGCTTTCATTCCAACAAAACCTTCATGGCTGTGGCGCACCCTCGCGGCGGTCTGGCCGGCGCCTCGCACTGAGGGTCGGCCCGGAACTGCTGCGCTCAACTTTCTGGTCGACCAGCTGCGCGGGCAAGTCGGCTGCAGACAGGGCACTGCCCCCACTTTAGCGCTGATTTTCAGACTTCGTTGTTGATGGCCGCAGCTTCAGGGTACAGGTTGGGCAGCAAAATGTTCAGCGCGTCCAGCGGAAAATTGAAAGTCACCGGGCTCTTGGGGCCGTCGCTGACGAGCAACTTGTCCTTCACCAACTGTGCGAGAACTCTGCTCGCGGTGCGTTCGCTCAGACCGGTCATCGACATGAACTCTCCGCGCGGCGTAGGCCCGGCAAGCAGTACGTGATGCAGGGCAAGTGTGGCCTGTCGGCTGTAGTTGCTGTACTGCGAGCTCTGAGAGCGAACCAGCATCAAGGTTGCAATGCTGTCTTTGAGCCTTTCCAGGCCAAGCAGCTTGCCCATGAACGTGACCTGGTCGTCTGCGAGTTCGACGAAATACTCGCACCACTGCCCAAGCGCCTTCTCCGACAGACTGCCCCTGCCGTCCAGGTCTCCCTGGCGTGGTGCGTCGGCGCTGTCGAGCAACTCGTAGTACTTGTCGCGCTGGCGTGCCAGGCCGCGGTTGACGGACCAAAGACCGGCGGTCAGCGCCAGCATCGCGCAGTGTGTCTGCAATCGACACGCCCGGCCGTTTCCGTCGCCAAACGGGTGCACCCAAGCCGCGCGGTGGTGAGCGGCCGCTATGTAAAACAGCACGCTGTCGAGTCCTTTGAGGCGCGGATAGACCTCGTCCATCCTGGCCAGGAAGGCTGGAACCGAAGTCGCCGCGGGAGACTGGTGTCTTCCCACGCTGACGTCTTGCGTGCGCAAAGCACCCGGCTCAATAACTCGGCCGTCCTGAGTGGTACGGTCGCCAGCTTGCAACCTGCGGTACAGCGCCGCGTGCGCGCTGACCAGGAAGGACGACTGCAGGGCAAGGCTCTCTACGCCAGTGTCGGGCAGTGTCGCTTCGAGTTCCCTTTCTGCTTCGATGTGCGCCAGGGCAATGCGCTGCCTCTGCGCGACGCTCGGGGTCACGGAAAAGTCTGCGCTCAGCGCCCGTTCGATGTTTGCGGGGTGCGTACCTTGCCCCTCAATGCGGTTGGAGTAGTACGAGTTCATCCCTCGCACTAGGTCCTGCAGTGCCCTCCGGGTACTCGGCGCGACGGCGTGCTGCAACCGGTAGGCTTTCTCGACCACCGCGCGGGTTCCCTCAATCAGGCCTCCCATCTGCATCTGAGGCAGTAGGAGCTCGAACTGATGAGGCTGC
>QYPX01000270.1 GCA_007280205.1 Comamonadaceae bacterium | reverse complement strand
TGAGACATCAGGCACCTCCTTTAGCGCGAACACTCTGGCCGATGAGACCGACCACGATTGCGCCACAAAGCCTTTTGTCAATGCCGATGAACGCGCCAACTCTGACGCTTGCCAGACACGCGCTGGCCGCACCTTGGTCACCCGCGGCGAGGCAGTCTCAGACATAGTCGGCGCCACCGCCCAAGACCAGATCGCCCGAGTCCGCCAGCTTGCGTGCGATGCGCATGATGGTCTTTTGCGCCACCTCCACGTCGGCCAGACGCATGGGGCCTTTGGCTTCCATGTCGTCCTTGAACATACCGCGCGCGCGCTCCGACATATTGCCAAGGAACTTCTCCTTGACCTCTTCATTGGCACCCTTGAGCGCACTCATCATCAGGTCGGGCTCCACATTGCGCATCAGCACCTGGATGCCCTTGTTGTCAACGCCCGTCAGATTCTCGAAAGTGAACATATTGTCCTGAATCTTCTGTGTCAGGTCGGCGTCCATTTCTCCGAGCTTCTTCATGACGGCCGATTCCAACTCGGCCTTGGTCAGGTTCATGATCTTGGCGGCAGCCTTGATGCCGCCAAAGCTCGACGACTTGGCTGAAGAATTGTTGGAGAACTGTTTCTTCATGATGGACTCGAGCTCTTCCATCGCCGATGGCTGAACCGTCTCCAGGTTGGCCACACGCTGCATCACTTCGGCGCGCGAGTCAGGCGGCAGGAAGATCAGCACATCGGCCGCAACCTCATGCTCGAGCACCGACAGAATAATGGCCACCACCTGGGGATGCTCGTCCTGAATCATGTCGGCAATCGAGCGTGCATCCATCCAGCTCAGAATCTCCAGGCCCTTGCTGCCATGGCCGGGCGTGATGCGCCCAAGCACCGAAGCGGCCTTGTCGTCACCGAGCGCGCGCCTGAAAACTTTTTCCACATAGTCCGTGGTACCCAGACCCAGATTGGTCTGGCGTTTGATGGTCGCAACAAACTCATCCAGCACCGCGTTCACCGCTTCTTGCGACAAGTCAGAGACCGCCACCATGGAAGCGCCCAGGGCCTGCACTTCCTTTGGATTGAGGTAGCGAATGATGTCTGCGGCCTGCTGCTCGCCAAGCAAGAGCATGAGCACGGCGGCACGCTCGGTGGTCGACATGCTGGCCAGTTCCTTGGCCGGGTCGATCTCGATCAATTCCATTTTTTCGGCTTCTGCCATGCTGTTACTCCAATCGGTTCAGGCCAGCTTGATCATGCCCTTGAGCACATTGGCAACGCGCGCCGAATCCTCGGCAACAATCATGCGCACCAGCGCCACCTTGTCATCGTAGGTGTTGGCCGTGTCGAGCATCTCCATCGAAATATTCGACTTCTTGGGCTTGAGTTTGGCCTTCATCTGCTCCAGCGTTTCGGCCGGTTCGCCCGCAGCGCCACCGCCAGCCTGACCCACTGCGCCGTCAGCGCCAGTACCCGACCCGTCGCCCAGCGCCAAGGCCTGCGCACTCGCAATCTGCAGGCTGGCAGCCTCTTGCGCCGCAACCTTGTCGCGATTCATCATGTGCGACACCACCGGGCGCACAACCACCAGCAGGAAAGCCACAAACACCAGACCCAGAACCGCGCTCTTGATGCCATTGACCAGCGCCTCGTCCTTGTACCAGGGCTGACTCAGGTCCACCACCGGCTCTGCTTCAAAGCGTGCCTGCACCACGGTGACTACGTCTTCGCGCTCTTCGTTGTAACCCACGACACCCTGAACCAGTTCCTGCATTCTTGTAATCTCTTCGGGCGTGAATGGGTTGGGTTTGGGCTCCACCGCCTCACCCTTGTCGTTCTTGGGTTGCGGCAGCGGCGCGCGCTCGTTGACCACCACCGCTACGCTCAGGCGCTCAATGGCGCCGGTAGCGCTCTTGGTATGCCGCACCGATCGATCCAACTCGTAATTGCGGGTACTGCGGGCCGCAACGGTAGAGCGGTCTTCTGCGGTCTTGGTCGGATTGGCAGCCGTGTTGAGTGTCGTTGTTGGCGACGCCGGCGCGGTATTGGACAAGGTGCCGGGTACGCCACCGGCCTCCTTGTTGGTATTGCGGTCTTCGCTGACGACTTCAGAACGGGTCTTGGGGCCTTTGTCACTGCGATCAAAATCCTCCACCGTGGTTTCGGTCTGGCTGAAGTCAAGCGTCAGGTTGACCTGCGAGCGCACGTTGGCATCGCCCACAATGGGCGCCAGGATCTGGATGATGCGCTGGCGGTAAAGGTCTTCCATATTCTGTTTATGTTTGGTCTGGCCGGCGCTCATGCCAATCGCCCCATCGGAGGCGGTCTCGGTAATCATCTTGCCGTTGTTGTCAACCACCGTCACGTTTTCCGGGGTCAGCATCGGCACACTCGAAGCCACCAGATGTATCAAGGCCTGCACCTGCGACGGGCTCACCATGCGACCGGCAAACGGAGTGACCACGACCGAAGCCTTGGGCGGTGTGCGGTCGCGCACAAAGACCGAGGGCTTGCTCAGAGCCAGATGAACGCGCGCCGACTGAATCGAGTCAATCTGCGTGATGCTGCGCGCCAGTTCCTGCTCCATCGCCGCGTTGTAACGCACCTGTTCCATAAACTGACTGGTCGTCATGGCCGACTGGTCTTTGAGCGAATCAAGGCCGGACTGCGCCGTCTTGGGCAAGCCCTTGGAGGCCAGGTACAGCCGAGCTTCGTGGTAGCGACTGGCTGGCACCGTAATCTGACCGTTAGAGGTATCAATCACCGGCTTGAACTCGCCCGCCTTGAGCACCTCATAAGCAGCCTGTTGATCGGCCTCGGTAACGCCCGAGAGCACCGAACGGTAGGTCGGTGCATTCATCAGTGTGTACACCAGAGCGAACGCCAGCAGGGCCAGCGCAACCACCATCATCGGCAGCGATTTTTTGACCACCGGTTGATTCAGCATCTGCTTGACGGCACCGAATGGCCCGGGCGCCGACAGCGCCAATGCGCCGCCTTGTGCCTGCGCAAAGTCAAGGGATGCAGACATCGCAGACACTGGCGCCGGCAATCCAGCGTTGTTGTTGGCAAGCGGTGTGGGCCGGCCAGGAGCCGCAGCAAAGTTGGCGGTCGGTATCGTAGCGCTGGCAGTGGCCATGTCGGTGTCCTTTCTGAATCAGACTCAAACCGGCATATTCAGGACTTCTTCATAAGCCTTGAGTACCTTGTTGCGAACCTGCAAAGTGGCTTCAAACGAAAGCGATGCCTTTTGCATCTTCAGCACCACATCGGTCAAGGGAACGCCTTCACCACGTTCAAAAGCGTGCGCTGTGTATTGCGCGTCAACCTGTGCCGCGTTGGTCTGTCCGACCGCCTGGCGAACCAGTTCGGAGAAATTGGTTTTCTCCGGGGCTGTGTCAAAGGGTGCATTGATGCCCACACCAGCAGCTTGCGACTGGTGCGCCTTGAGCGTCTGCAGCATGGCGGCAATGTTGGCATTTGAAGTAGCTTTTTCAATCATGGTGTACCTTCAGGATGTCAGTGCCAGGCCCTGGGAGTAACTCCGGAACTTGGCCATTTTGTAACGCAGCGTGCGTGGACTGATGCCCAGCTTTTTTGCCGCTGCGTCGCGACTCTGTGTTGTCTCAAGCGCCGCCTGTATCAGGCGCTGTTCGCTGCATTTGACATTGGCTTGCAGTCCAGCGCCGATGGGCGCAAGCGCATCGATTGGCTGCTGCGGCAGCAGACTTGACAAATCAGCTTCGACCGGCGCAGCAGCAGCGAGCACGGGCAGCGCCGCATTGTCGTCAAACATCAGGTGCTCGTGCGTGATCAGGTGATCACTGCAAATCACGATGGCCCGCAGCACCACATTCTCAAGTTCGCGCACATTGCCCGGCCAGGCATAAGCCAGCAACTGCGCTTGCGCCTCGGCATTGACACGGTAAGGCTGACCGTCAGCCGCATGACGCGCCAACAGACGCGCCACCAGCGGCAGGATGTCGCCCGGCCGCTGCTGCAAGGCCGGCACACGCAGCTTGAAGGTGCTCAGGCGGAAATACAGATCTTCGCGGAATTCACGCTGCAAAATAGCCTCTGCCAGATTCTTGTTGGTCGCCGCAATCACGCGCACGTCCAGGCTCACCAGGCGGTCCCCGCCGAGCCGCACCAGCGTACGCTCCTGCAACACGCGCAGCAACTTGGCCTGCAGATGGATCGGCATCTCGGTAATTTCATCCAGGAACAAGGTGCCGCCCTGGGCCTGCTCAAACAAACCCTTGTGCTCCTTCAGAGCGCCGGTGAATGCACCTTTTTCATGACCGAAGAGCATGTCTTCTATCATCAACTCGGGAATGGCAGCGCAGTTCAATCCAATGAAGGGACCGCTCGCTGCCGGTGATGATTCGTGCAGCACACGCGCCAGCACCTCCTTGCCAGAGCCGGTCGGCCCTTCGAGCAAGACCGTCACATTGGCTTGTGCCACCCGCTGCGCCAGCGCCAGCAAATTGCGGCTGGCCGGGTCCACATAAACCACACTGCGGGAAGCCGCCGGGCGCGCCGGCGCGGCTTGCACTGGTTTCAGGGATTTTGCCTGTGGCCGGGCGAGCGCGATTTGCCACTGCGCGGCCGACCAGTCATCCAGGTCAAGCACATGACAAGCACCTTCGTGCATCGCCGCCACCGCGATTTCGAGCGACTTTCGCTCGACCCGGCAGATCACCGGGCACTGGCACGCCACGCTCTTCATCAGGGCCTGCACCTCGCGCAGCAAATCCACACTGCCCGCCAGTCGAATCACCAGGCAATCGGCGTCGCTCAGTAGCTCCTGCAATTCGTCCAGGGTGGTAACCACGCGCGCCTGCAAACCTGCAACGGCCAGTTGCGCCTGCTCGGCAGTGCCTAGCGCGCGAAACGGATCGAGCCAGAGGCCTCGCTGTGGAATCGACGGTGAACTCATAAACGTCTGTCGTACTTTTTTCAGTTGATACGTCAGATGCGCAAGAGTCATGCCATCGAATAATTCCCTTTATCGACGGATTTCCGACACCGCAGGCGACTTGGCCGCAAAGCCAAGACAGGGTTCGCCGTCGAGTCGCAAGACTTCGACGCTCGGCATAGAGCGCGACTTGAAGCCGTAGAGCCTGCAGCTGTGGGGCAAGCGCGGATCCCAGCTGGTGGCCAAATGCGCGCACAGATTGCAGTTGACTGGCACCAAAGGTGTCGCACGGCGCAAAGGTTTACCCGCCATAGATGCCTTCCAGAACAATTCAATTCAGACGCCGCGTTATGTACTGCGCAGCAGTGTCACTGCAAGCTGTCGAGTTTTCGACGGTCATTGTATTGACTGCCGCAGCGAACACACAAGCCGCAAAATGCATGCCACCCAAGGTTTGCCTAATATAAAATTCGCCCAACTGAACAAACCCTCCACCGTGCCTGTACTCCATAACGAAGACGCCCGCGTTAGCGACGAAGAGTTGCGGCTGCTGCTGAGTCCGGCACCGGTAGACAAAGGCGCAGGCATTGGTAACAGTTTTTGGTACCGCAATGCATTCATGCTTTGCCTGTCGATTTTCCAGACGGTACTGTTACTGGTGTTTCCCGAAGAAGTTTTTCGCGCTTTCGGTTTTCCCGAGGGCGCAACCGACATGGCGCACTATCTGCAGATGGCGGGCTGGTTTGGAGTGATGATGACCGTGCTGTATGGTTACAGCTACCTCTGGGACTGGGAATTTGAACGCGTTTCGCTGATCTGCTTTTCGGTCTTGCTGACCAATTTTGGGCACGACTTTTTTTATATCTACAACATCAACGTCTCCATCCCTTGGAGCGTCATCGTGGTCACCCTTCTGCGTTTTCTGGCGGTCAGCTTCCTGTTCGTCAATGTC
>QYPX01000123.1 GCA_007280205.1 Comamonadaceae bacterium | reverse complement strand
TTGCCAAACCCAGGGCCAACCCGTCGATCCGGCGCACTTCGAGGTAGGACATGGCCCCACCGACCGCCAGCGAAAGCAAAATCCATGCAACAAGCAAGCGTTTTGCGACCAGGCCATGCAGGCCCCGAAAAAGCGGCTTGCAGTCACGGTGAATCCCTTCGATTAAGTTGTACATTCAATCATCTGTCGTCCAGCTTGGTGATCCATCATCGCATTACTTGACAGTTTGGATCTCCGTCACCACCAGGACGCCCTTGTCATTCGCGGCTTTGAACAGCACATTGTCTCCGGCCTTGACCCGCTCCAACAAAGTCAAATTCCTGACCTGAAACACCATCGTCATGGGAGGCATCTCAAGGCTCCTTATCTCACCGTGCTTGATCGTGATCTTCCTGGCGTCCTTGTCGACCTTGCGGACCACTCCCTGGGCCATGTCGTCGCTGGCCATGCTGGTCTGAGCCAAGGTAACGCCAGAGAACACCGTGGCCGAGGTGATCAATACGAGGACGACCCGTTGCCAGCCACGTCCGCGCTGTAGTTCAGTGCTGATGTGCATGGTCGTCTTCTTTGCCACGCGCTTTGTTGGCTGTGACTTTGATCAGCCCTTTCATGCCTGCGTCGTAATGCCCCGGTTGCAGGCAGGCGAAATTGACTTTTCCCGGTTTGGTGAATTGCCAGATGATTTCACCTGACTTGCCGGGCTGCACCGTCACCATGTTCTCATCGGCGTGTTCCATTTCGGGGAACTTTTTCATCGCCTCGTAATGTTCCTTCAGTTCCTTTGTGGTGCCCAAGACCATTTCGTGTTTGACCTGGCCGGAGTTCTTGACGACAAACCGGATGGTTTCGCCCTGCTTAGCGCTTATGTCAGCGGGGGTGAAGCGCATGGCGTCCGTCATGTCAACGGTGATCGTGCGTGTGACCTTGGCGGCATTGCCAGGTTCTCCAATGGCACCTGAGTCACCAGGATGACCTCCAGCGTGGTTGCCGGAAGCAAACGCGGTTGATGCAAGCAATGCCGTTGAAAGTACAGCGACGAGAGTATTGAGTTTCATGATATTTCCTTGGTTCTTGGGGATTTAAAAGTCAGCGGCCGCAGCGGCCAACCAGATACAAATGAGAGACCAACGCGGCCCGAGCAGCGTTTTAACAGTACCAAGGTACGGCGGAAATCGATCAGGCGAGGACGGTCTTTGGAGGCGGATCAAACCGCTCCGCGGTGTGGTTGACGAATGATTCCTGAGCGTAGGGAATCTGGCAGGAACCTGGCGCTGAAAAATGACCCGCATACGGTGTGCTCACAATGGCCGAATACGCACTGCACGTGTCATCCCCGACCTTTGACGAAGCAGCATGACCTTGCAGCAATTCGCCATGCCGATGTTCGGCATTTGCAGGCTGGATGCCGGTCTGTGCCAGCACCCCATGATGACCCGGCCCGCAAAACAACATAGCAGTCGCCGCATAGCCTTGTAGGGGAATGGCCAACAGCAGCAGCCAAGCTAGTATGGTTCCGGTCAACTTACGCATAACCCCTATCCTACAGAAGATTGCCCGTCAGCACAGCTTGTCCGTTTACGCAGCTAATGACTTGGCGTGTTTCAATTTCCATTTTTCGAACGGCAAGCTATCCGTTGTCCCTCAAAGCGGCGCACCGGTCGCCATCTGCCGATGTTCCGCAGCCAAACCATCGTATTCGGTCGCCGCGCTCTCGTAAAGGTTGACAAGCGAATTGCAGTGGGCTGGCATGTTAGCGCGACCCTTGCCGTTGGTCGTCATCCCCTGGTAACTCTTGGCCATCTTGCGATGTTCTGCGGCTTTGGCGCGCGCTGCAGTGGCGTCTTGTGTATAGGTGGCAGCTAAGGCCTCGTGATCGCCACGGGTGTGCGCCGCCTCGATCCGTTGCACCATTTCAGATGAAGGGTTGTTCGGGCCCAAGGCGCAGCCAGCCAGCACCACTCCCAGCACCAAAACTGAAACCATGAGTCGCAGCGATTTCCAATCCGTTTTCATGGTGACTGTCCTGGTTAGTGAAAACAAAACACAGGAACATGGTATGAAAATGAAACCATCGGGACGCTGACCGTCAGATTACATTCCTGTCATTTACGCTACAGGGTGGCGCGAGCGGCGCAGAATGACGGCTATGAAGATTCTTATTGTTGAGGATGAGCCCAAGACCGGAGACTACTTGAAGCAAGGCTTGGTCGAGGCCGGCTTCGTTGTCGATCTGGTGCGCGACGGCTTGGACGGTTTGCATCATGGGTTGACCGAAGCGTACGACCTGGCGATTCTCGATGTGATGCTGCCGGGCATCGACGGCTGGGCGGTCCTGCAGGGCATCCGCAAGGCTGGCAAGGATATGCCGGTGTTGTTCCTGACTGCGCGCGATCATGTTGACGACCGTGTAAAAGGCTTGGAACTCGGCGCAGACGACTACCTGGTCAAGCCCTTTGCATTTTCTGAATTGTTGGCCCGGGTGCGAACCCTCTTGCGTCGGGGAGCCAAGGCCACGGCAGCGGAGTTTTTGCGCGCCGCCGATCTGGAGCTTGATTTGATGCGCCGTCGCGTCACCCGCGCAGGCAAACGCATTGACCTGACAGCCAAAGAATTTGCCCTGCTGGAGTTGCTGCTGCGCCGCCAAGGCGAAGTGTTGCCACGTTCACTGATCGCTTCGCAGGTGTGGGATATGAATTTTGACAGCGACACCAACGTCATCGAGGTCGCCATGCGCCGCCTGCGCGTCAAGCTGGACGATAATTTCGAACCCAAGTTGATACGCACTGTGCGGGGCATGGGCTACGTATTGGAGGACCCCGATTGCGCTTGACTGGCAGAACATCAATCACCCGGCGTCTGACGCTGCTGTTCGTCATCGCCTCGTCGACCGTGCTGCTGGCACTCGGGCTGGTGGTCGCCTCCTCGGTGGAAAAACACTTCGAGGACCTGGACATGGAGGTTCTGGTGAGCAAAATGGACCTGACCCGGCATGACCTGGCGCTGCTCAAATCACAAGACGATCTGACGCGCTTTGGGCAGCAGTTGACTCACTCACTGGTCGGACACCACGGTCTTGAAGTGAAGATCATCGGTGCCAATCAAGCAGTGATCTTTGCCACGCCCAGCGCCGATTTCGCTCTCGACTTGGTGAGCGCCAGCGCCACTCAAAATCCCTATCGCCCGATGCTCTGGACGATGGGGGGGCGCACCTACCGCGCTATCGCGGCGGAACTGCCGACCGGCGTCAACGCGGATGTCAAGGTGTTCGTGGCGGTGGCCACCGACATCGCGCACCATCAGGCTTACATGCGCTCTTTCCTGCAAACGCTGTGGCTGTTTGTGGCGGGCGCGGCGGCGCTTACGGGGGTCCTGGGCTGGGCCGCGGCCAAGCGCGGCCTGGCACCGCTGCGCGCCATGCGCGAGCAAACGCAAGCGGTCACGGCGCAACAACTCAGCTATCGTCTGCCGGTGGAGTCGGCGCCGCTGGAGTTGGCCGAACTGGCGCAATCCTTGAATGAGATGCTGGCACGCCTGGAAGAAGCGTTTCGCCGACTCTCGGATTTTTCCTCCGACATCGCGCACGAGTTGCGCACTCCGGTCAGTAATCTGATGACGCAAACCCAGGTCGCACTTTCAAGAGCGCGCAACGCCGACCAGTACCGCGGCATTCTCGAATCGAACGCGGAGGAGTTCGAACATATGGGACGGATGATCTCGGACATGTTGCTGTTGGCCAAGGCCGAAAACGGCCTGGTGGTCCCGAACCGGGAAACGATCCTTCTGGCGAAGGAGGTGCGCGCGCTATTCGACTATTACGATGCGGTAGCGGAAGAAAAGGGGCTGCACCTCACTCTGGAAGGCGATGGTGAGGTGAACGCAGATCGGCTCATGCTGCGCCGGGCGCTGGGCAACCTGCTGTCCAACGCAGTACGGCATTCGACTCTAGGCACGACGCTACGCGTCAATATCGACACCAGCCCGGACGCGATCTCGATTGCCATGCAAAACACGGGTGACACGATTCCACACGAATATCTGGAGCGGGTTTTCGACCGCTTCTTCCGGGTCGATCCCTCGCGTCAACGCTCCAGCGAAGGCACCGGCCTCGGTCTGGCCATCACCCAATCCATCGTCGTCGCACATGGAGGCACGATTTCGGCCGCCTCCATCGACGGTGTGACCACATTCACGATCAAACTCCCGCGCCTTTCCTGAGCTTTGAGCAGCATGAATTTGCTGACCAATTTGTAATTTGTCGGTCATGCTTCTGTTGGGGTCTGCTTTCTATAGTTCACTCATATCGCAATGCAGCGATAGAAGCTGGACAAGACGGTACACCATGATGACCGACCTGCCCGGAAATGTTTAACAGACTTTGAAAGGAATCATCATGAACACCAAATTTACCGCCATCGCATTGGTCCTCACGTCCAGCCTGATCGCCGGAACCAGCTTCGCCGGAGACGGCCATGCACAGGTAAAACCTGTGCGCACGCAAGCCGTGAGCAGCGGTGACCTCGTGGCCAGCGGGCAGGTCAATGAGTTGTACTCCAACCGCGATTTGACAAATCAAGTGCAGGCCAGCGTCACACGCGAACAAGTCAGAGCCGAGCTGGCCCGAGCGATCCGTAGCGGTGACATCCTGGTCGGTGGCGAGAGCGGTCTCAAACTCAACGAGCTGTACCCCAACCAGTATGTGGTCAAGCAAGTGCAAGCCAGCCCCACGCGCCAGCAAGTCAAAGCAGAGCTGACGGCAGCCGCGCGCAGCGGTGACCTCCTGGCTGGTGGTGACAGCGGCCTCAAGCTCAACGAGTTGTACCCTTACCGCTATCCTGCCAAGCAAATGCAAGCAGCGCTGACTCGCCAGCAAGTCCAGACTGAACTTGCAGAGGCCATTCGAACCGGCGACATCACGATCGGCGGTGAGGTCAACGCCAAATGCAACGAATTGCACCCGGACATGCATTCGGTGATTTGAAACATCTGCTCTGGCCGTCCCCTTGAAATCCCGCCCTGGTGGCGGGATTTTTTTGATCCGGCATCCTATGGCCCATTAAGCCGATAGGTTCCACTATTTTCATGCTTCGCCTAAGCGCTAACGTTGATGACGCCCATCATCCCTTGTGCTTCATGCTCCAAGATGTGGCAATGAAACATGCGCCGCCCGGGTGTGGCTATGCGCAGACGAATTCTGATCTGCTCGCCCGGGGTCAGGTTCACCACGTCCATGAACGCATTGAGTCTCGGGTCGGATGCACTGTTGGCACGGCTTGAGGCGACCAGTTGGAATGCGGTTCCGTGAATGTGCAGCGGGTGGTCCATCATGCCGCTGTTGTGCACGATCCACTCTTCTGCAACACCGGCTTTCATGCTGATGTCGTCGCGCGCCGGGTCGAACACCTTGCCATTGATCGTGAAGCGTCCGGTGGCGCTGCCACCCATCATTCCCATACCCATTCCCATGTCTGACAGCACCAGGGTCTGGGTCATTGCCAAGTTGTTCGGCAGCGGCAACGGGGCCGGCAAGCTGGCTGGAAGAGCAACCGCTGCATGCACTGCCTCGTTGCTGGTTGATATCTCGAACAACTTCACTGCTGGACTGACCGGAACCATCACACCTCGGTTGTAGGTAAGGGTGCGAAGAACAAGCTTTTGACCACTTGATGGTGGCGCGCGCACCACCAGTTCGCCGCGCTGCCCCGGTGCCAGCAGCAATTCAGAAACAGTGAGGGGCTTGGCCAGCGCCGAGCCATCCAGTGCCACCAGGACCATGGGCGCGCCATCCAGGACCAGTCTGGTATAGCGCCCATTGCTTGCGTTAAAAACCCGCCAGCGCTCTGTTGTACCCGGTGCGACGGTATCGACCGGTTGATAGGCGCCGTTCACCAGCACCTGATTTCCTTCACGCCCGTTGGCGAGATCAAGCGCCGTGTTCGGGGCGATCTGACCACTGGAGTCGAGCCGCAGATCGGTGATGAACGCCTTGCGCTCAGGCAGCATGGCCAAGGGGTCGGTGCGGCTGCGCACAATGAAGGCGCCAGCCAGGCCACGATAGACCTGCTCAGGTGTGCTGCCATGCGGATGGGGGTGGTACCAGTAGCTGCCCGCACTGCCGAGCGGCAGGCTATAGACATAGTCGCGAGAGGTACCCGCCGCAACCGGCTCCATCGGGTTGCCGTCCTGATCGGCTGGGATCGCCAGACCGTGCCAATGGACGGTGGTGTCTTGGCCCAGATTGTTGTTCAAGGTGATGCGCACCTGGTCACCTTCATACGCCTCGATGACAGGGCCCGGTGTGCCGCCGTTGTAGGCAAAAATCCGTGTCCCTACGCCTTGAACAAAATTCGCCAGCGCGGGTGCCGCCGTCAGTGTGGCTGTGAAATGTCCGGCCGAGGCGGTATTTTGCAACAGGGGTAGCGTCCGCCATGCACCTACCGCTGGAGTCATGGCCGCCAACGCAGCAGGTTCTGGAACGGCAGCCGAATTCAATGACATGGGCGAATCTGTCAAGCCGCCGCCACAACCCGCAAGGCCCGCGGTTGCGATACCGGCAAAAACAAGCTGCCGCCTGCTTTGATCAATGACCTGGGGAATCTGCGAGGGATCTCCTTGTTTGATGACTGCAATTTTCATTTAGATGTTCCCGTTGGAGGCAGTCAGTTTTGGCATGAACGTCGTCATGTCTGCGTTTGTCAAGCCCGACACGTTCGCGGGGGAATTCATGAAGTTCGTCATCGCAGTTGCCAGGCCACTGGTACCAGCCACGGTTGGGTACATCGGCCGGGTATGGAGGATGTCATTGACCGAGAAGTAGTTGCCCATGACCGCATTTGCCGCAGGCCATCCAAATCTCGAAACATTCTTCCAATACGCGTTCATCAACGACCCCAACGATCAAGAAACTATGGCTTTTGAAACTGTGAATTGCCGCGCCGCAAAGCGCCTCAGTGAGGATGCATCAGGGCTATCGCGGTCGCCACGTATTGCCCCCCTGTGAGCCGCATGTCGACAGCCACCGCTGAACCGGACACCATGCTGCTGCCACCCGCCATCCCGCCGCTCTGAATCTGCACCCCACTGATTTGAATCAGCACACCGTTCAACATCATGCTGGTGGGAGTGACGTTGTAGGCGATTCCCTCCATGTGGACCTTGCCCAGTGGAGGCGCAACGCTCATTGGTGAAAAGTTCACAACAGACGTCGACAACATGCCGCCATGGAATGTGCCGTGGACATTAACAGCCTGGCCCACAACCAGGTTAGCCGCCGTGCCATTGCTGTAAAACATCGATGACTCGATACTGCCATTCAGGTTAGCGCCAGAGGGCATCGTCATCGTGTAGCTGCCGGTTGCGGCGTTATATGCAGCGATGGTGCCGCTTACATCGATCACGGCGTCAGCCGGTGCTTGCAGCGGGGAGAGCGCCTGGATGACGACGCTGGACGCCCGCACCACGTCATCTTCTATCGCGCCGTGCACCTCGACATACACACCGTTTGCCAGTTGCGCCGCTGTGCCGCCGGCAAAAGTGGCGGCGCTGGCATTGAGCGCCACACCACGGACCGTAAAACTTGATGCTGAGACAAAATTGGCTACGGTGCCGTGCAATTCAACCTTTGTCGGTGCCGTCGATGTGAAGACCGTCACGCTGGTCGCATTGACTTTGTTGGCGCTGGCGTCATAGCTGCCAAGCACCACGACATACTTGCCGGCCCCCAAAGTCGCTGCGCTCGGTGTGATTGCAGCTTTGCTTGCATCGACTGTCAGATTGCGAAGCTTGAAGCTGGCAGCACTGGCGAAGTTGCTGATGGTGCCAGAGGCGGTAACGTTCTGGCTGGTACCGGCCAGGCCCTTGATACGGATGGTGCTGGCGGTGATGCTGTTGCCTACCGGGTCCGTAGTGCTCCACACGGTCACCAGTGCACCGTTGGCCAGCGCAGCGCCTGCGGGACTGATGACCGCCGAGCCTGCTTTGACGCTATTTGCGCCGATGAGGAAAGTACCCGCACTGGCGTTGTATTGAGCCACATAACCCGTCAGGCGCAGTCCGGTGGCAGCGGGTTGCTGCACGATGAGAGTGGCCTGCAGGGATACGACGCCAAGGCTGTCGGTTTTGAGCTGGCCGTGGACTTCAACCCGGTCTGTGACCTTGATGCTTGCCAGCGACGCGTAGCCGACAAATCGGGTCACCGGTCCTAGTGTGGCATCGCTGTTGATGAACACATTGGTACCGAGCACCGCCAGACTGTTAGCCCCGACTGCGGTCACGGCGCCGACCAGCTCAGGTGAAACCAGGGCCGACATGATGTTGCGGCTGGCGTCATAGGTGAATTCTGTACTTTGACCGACTGTGGCGCCGGTGCGTGCCATCGCCATGGCGGTCCCCTGTTCCTGTTCCGACCAATAGCTCGCTGTACTGTCGTTATGGTGTACGCCGTCGAGGATCAAACTTCCAAATCCGGAATTGACGGCGAAACCGGTGCCGCCCGAGCCCACACCAGCCAGCGTGGTGCCGCCCCCGCCACAAGCGCTCACAAGCAGAAATGTCACGACCAGCGCCATGAACATTCTCAAGCGTGCAAGAAATGAAAAATTGGCCATTTGTGGCTCCTTGGTAATCAAAAAAGGTCTTCGAAATCGAACTAGGGTTTGGCGTCGGGTCCGTGATAGAAATACATGCCCACGCGCATCCGTTGATCGGCGCCGGTCTGACCCTTGTCGGCATCACTCAACTTGGTGGCGTCACGCACGATGTCATGGAAAGCTTTGGTCCAGATTCGGCGTGTTAGTGCGTTCAGAGCAGCTACCGACTCGGGGCTGAGCTGGTCGGCAAAGATGCTCTGCTCGAGCATCGGTTGGCCGCTCCCGGACAGGTTGTGCGTCGCCGCCGCCAGGTGGTCGCCAACGTTGTCGGAGAAAAGCTGCAGCATCTCGGCGCTACCCGGGCTAGGTACAAAAGCGTCAAGGCACAGGCTGACCTGCTCCCCGTTGACTCCGGGGGAAGTTTCGACCGGGCGTGCAACACCCAGGCGAATGAGCTCCCGCAGCAAGGTATGCGGGTGGACGTCAACCGAGGTAGCTGCCGCCAGCGCTTCAAACGAGCCGGGTCCGCCCGTTCGGTCCAGAACGCGGGGACGACCTTGGTCATCGCAATAGTCCGGGTCGTTCGCCCAGCGGGTAAAAACCTCCATCACTGCGCCGAAAGTCTTGGCTGGAGGACGGGGTTGCCCGACAGAGCGCCATTCGCGCACGTCCTTGCGGTGGATGCCGGTCAAAGTACTGACACTCGAATCATTAACACGTGCCGAGGCGGTCTCCAAAACACCGGCTGCGGATTCCAGGAAGGTCTTTTTCAGTGCATTGGCAAAACGGGGGTAGGTCACGCCTTCGCGCAGCAGCAGTTCCACCAGCGGCGCCATAACACGCAGAGCCGCAGCGAGGGAGAGATCAGCACGTGATTCGGACATGGTTTGGCGAGCAGTTCAATTTAATTAAATGGGAATATATCCCATTTCAATTGGAAATGCAAGCCCCTTTTCATTCAAAAGCTATAGTTCAAGCCCTGATGTCACATTTAATGTTCTCGATCTGCTGGTTCCCCCTACTGCTCGCAGCCCAGGCTGCCATCGCGGGCACAGAGGCGCCAACCGAGCGCGAATTGCATACTTCCGAATGTGTGGCTGCCCTCGATGCCAGGTCCGAAGACCTGGCCAGCCAGGTCAAGGCCGGTCAGTCGGAGTCACGAGTGCTGCTGGTGGCCACCCTTGAAGCCGGGGCAGCCTTCATCGGGCAAGCCTATTTGCAGGGCGAGCGCGACGAGGCGCGCTCGCAGTCGCAGCTCGCTGCCGCGCTGCAGGCACAAAGAAAGTTGCCGGAGGCGGATCTTGCGGCGCGACAGTCCAGCTGTGCGCTGGAAGGTGCTCGCCTGCTGTCACAAACCGACGTGATCGGTCGCTTCGTCATCTCGCGCCTGGTGCAGCGCCGACTGCAGAAGTTAGTCGGGGATTGAGCCGCCCTGCCCCTTGCGGAGCGAACGCTCAGCTACACATGAAGTAGCTGGTCCACATCCCGTTGAGCACCGTACCGACCACCGCTTCGGTGCCCGACTGGGTGGCACCGAACAATGCCAGATTCGGATGAACCTCGATCTTGCCACCTTGCCCGTTGCTCATGGTGTATTCGCTGACCACACCCGAACTCGTGACCGTGATGCTGTCATCGGCCGTGCCCTTAAAGCTGAAGTTGACACCGGTAGCGTAGTAACGAACGCCCTTGGTTTCAACCGGCACGATGGGGATGTAGGGCTCAGCGATGCGGACGGTGCAACTGTCATTGACTGCGACGCCACTGATACCCTGGACGACGCTCACCTTGGCCGTTCTGGGGGAATAGCTGCTGGGTCCGCTCTCCACCGAGCCACCGGTCTGGAATGGCAGTCCCCCCAGGTACATATTGGCAGTCAGATTGACCGAAAAGGCTGCTGCGGCTGGCTGCGTGCAGTTGCTGTAAATGGTGGCGCCAGAAATCGCAGTCTTGCTGGTGCAAGCCGTGTTCAAGAGGGTCAGGAAATTGACGTTATTCGCCGCTAGAACCGCGCTGTAGAGTCCGCCGCCAATCGCCGAACCGACTGTCGCCGCCCCGCCTCCCGCCACCACCGCTGCCGCGTTGGTGTTGGCCGAATTGGTGGCGTAAGTGTGGTTCGCCGATGCCTGGTTGTTGTAGGCGACGGCGGCACCACCGTAGGTCGCATCAGCTTCCAGATCCGCAAGCAGATTTGTCATGTTCAGGATAACCTGGCCGCGCATCGTTGGGTACGCGGCAAAGAGTTGCTGCACCGCGTCCAGCAGGAGCGTGTATTCGCTCTCACCTTTTGCGTTGACAGCCTTCACGGTGGTGGCGGTAACCCCAAGGTTATCCAGTACAAGTTTTGCCAGGTTTGTGTTGCTGGTACCGACAAAAGCGCTTTCCAGACTCTTGACGAACGCCCCGGCATCGGCCGTGGCCTGCGACGTGTAATCCGTCATCAGTGCATAGCCCGGCGCCTTGCCATAAAGAGCTTGGTACATGTGCACAGCGACAGCACTGGCACCGGCAGGCTTTCCCGCTTTGGCAACGGCATGCGGCAAACCAGCCAGGGTGGCGGGATCTTGCGGATCACCGCCACCGCAGGCTGACAAAAACAGCGCAAGGCAGCTGACAGCCGAGGCGACCATCTTCAGGGTGTTCATTTCAGACTCCTTGATGAATTGAAATTGGAAAAGGGCCGGATTTTGGCGCATCAGTTCAATTTCAGCGTGACCACGGGATTCGCGACGCAGGTGTCGGAGTAGCGGTAAGCCAGATTGACGGCTCCCACGATTCCGCTCTGACCGCTCAGGGCTTGCGCCAGCGTGGAGTTGCCGGCGCCGCAGGAGCCCGCGGCAATGCCTGTGATGCAGTAATCGAGGTTCAATGGCACCGAGATACCGGCCACCGTCATGCTGCCTGCGATGTTGACGCCACAGGTGCCGCTGCCGCCCCCGACGCCGCTGCCTCCAATCGTGGCGGTGTTGCCAGAGAAGCTGTAGCTCATGCTGCTGCCCGGATTGGCTGCGTTGTAGGCGGTGGCAAAGCTGCCTGAGAAGCTTCCCCATTGCGCCGAGGTGAAAGACGAATTGACGAGGGCGGGCAAGGTGACATTGTTGAGCTGCATGTACTTGGAAATGCCAGCCAGGACTTTTCCGTAGTCGTTCATGGTGCCACTGACGCTCGGAACGGTGGTGGCCAGATTGACACCGGCGAGCTTGAAGTCCGCCGCCAGGCTGGCAGCACGGGCGTCAAAGGCCGCGGCGGTGACCGGCGTTGCTGCGCTCGGGAAGGCGTTGCTGAAAGCCATGGTGGTCAGTGGCGTGACGACACCGGTCACATTGCCTGGTTTGACCGCCAGCACCACTTTCAACGGCGCAGCCAGTGGCGTTGAGACATTGCTTGCTTCATCGATGTAGTTGCCACCCGTCACCTCCACAATGACATCGCCGACATAGTCCAGGCTGACGCTGTAGGCGCCACCGGCACCGGTCGTGGTGGTGGCCAGCACCGAACCGTCACTGGCTTTTTTGATCGTCACTGTGGCGCCTGTCACCGGACCTTTGACGACGGAACCGCTGAGGGTGGTTGCGGCAGCGGATGTCGCCGCCGTACCACCACCCCCACAAGCCGACAGCGCGAGCAAGGCAGACGCTGTGAGGACCCAATAAATGCTGACTCTTGAATTGGCCATGATGAAAACTCCCCGTTGCTATAGTGATTCGCCACCCTGATGCCCGGTGTTCCAATGCCATCGGGCAGAGCTCGGTCCACAGCGAAATTGGACCTCTCCCGGGCTTACGGAGATTTTTTGAGCGAAAAGGCTCAGGTCACGGGAAATTCTTCAGCCCGGCAGGGCCTCACAGCGACGCACCTGCGCCTGCGCCTGTTTTTTGTCAACCGCGTACTCCAGATTCAGGCGCGAACTTTGGGCAAGTTGGCTGAAGGTCGCATCCGCCTGTCTGGCCCAACCGCACTGGACAGCAGTCTTTCGCTCCACGCCAGAGGAGCCCAGCGCCGACGCCAGGGTCCGAACGTGCGCTGCGTCCCCCTGCGTCTCGGTGTTGGCGGCATCCAGATTCAATAGCGCATCGATGCTGACGACGCCCGCTGCAGCCACCTCCAGAGCCTTTTCGGTTTGCCCCAAACGCTGCAGAACCCGCGCTTTGAGGATGAAGCCGTTGGCCTTGCTTTGCAGGATGCGCTGCTTGTCTTCGGCTAGTGCCCTGGGTTCCTGTGACTTGATGCGCTGCAAAAACCCGTCCACCAACTCAAGTGAGCGCTGCAGCTGCTTCTGCAACAACCAGGCCTCCGCAATGCAACGCTCCAGTCCGTCTTCCTGCAGGCGCTGCTCGATGTCTGCGCCCGATGCCGCCTTCGCCCCCAGGGCCACCTGTGCGTCACTGCACATGGCGAGTGCCCGCTGGCCCTCATCCTGCAACAGCAGCGCCTCTCCCAGCGTCCAGGCCAGGGCAACAAAATCGCTTCTGGCTCTGGCATTCTTCGGATCAACGCGCCATTGTCTGCGCGCCGCGTCAACCCCCTCGGCGAGCGTGTTCGCACCTTGCGCCGCATGCCCGGTGTGGATCAGTGCGTAACCCAGCAGAGACTTGGCAATGCTGGCAAAGCGGGCAAACGTCGGATTGTTCGGCTCCTTGGCGAGCAACTCAGACATCAGGCCGTCATTGCGGCGCGCCACGCTGACGCCCTGGTCCAGTTGCCCTGCCAGCAAAGAGCCACGCGCCAGGCGCGCCAGCGCACTGCTGAGGACAGTAGTGTTGGCATTTTCCTCGGGCTGCAGCTGGCGCAGTTCATCGGCACAGGCCACCGCTTCCTGCAGCACCAGCAGGGCTTCGCTCAGTCGACCCAGGCTGGGCAACTGATCCATGGCATACAGCCCATCCGCCTGCGCCACCTTCAGGTTGCACAACAAACGCCGCAACTTCATATCTTTCGGGTCCAGCACAACCGCCTGCCTCACCATCTGGCTGCCAATGGCCGCACTTTGGGTGGAGGCTTCAGCTTTGCCATCTGCGCGAAGCAGCAGTGACTGGCTGCGTCTGACCAGGGCCGCGCGACCCCACCACCGCACATCGTTCTTTCCAGCATCGGCTGCCCGCTCCAGCAGTGCCAGCGCCTGTGCGTAGCGACTCAGAGCACTTTTGGTGTTTCCCAGGTTTTCCATCCTGGAGTTGCCTTCCACATCAGCCAGGCGCCGCAATGTGTCCACCAGGTCCAGCGTCTCCTCCAGCGACAGGTCGGTCGCCTCCATACGCCGGCCCAGGTACTGCGTGGCCACTTTCACGAGTGCTGTCCGCCCCGGAGTGATACCTTCCAGAAGCGCGTCATTGACGTCAAAAATCATGCTCCGCGCCAGCGAGCGAACATCATCGAGGTGGCGCTGCGCATTCTGGCGCTCGTGCTCGGCCTGCCCGGCCTGCCAAAGCGCCAGACCGGTCGTGGCGCAAAGCCCAACAATGGCCGCGCTGCCCATCGTCATCACCAGACGATGGCGCCCCAGGAACTTTCGAGCCACATAGCCCAGGGTAGCTGAGCGGGCACTGACCGGATGACCCGACAGGAAGTTCATGATGTCCTGTGTCATTGCCTCCACGCTGGCGTAGCGGCGCTCGACAGACTTTTCCAGCGCCATCAGCAGAATGGCGTCCAGATCACCGCTGAGGTGCTTGCGGTGACGTAGCCAATGCGGATCAGCACTGACGCCATCGGGCAGGCTGCTGGGTCGTGTGGGCGCTTCGTCCAGCACACTGCGCGCCGCCTGCGCCGGGGTGGTGGCGTCGCGCCCGGTGGGCCGCACGCCAGTGAGCAATTGGTACAGCAGCACCCCCAGGCTGTAGATGTCTGTGGAGGTGCCAACCGCTTCCCCGCGGACCTGCTCCGGACTGGCGTAGTTCGGGGTGAAGGGCAGCGCCCGCGCAAGGACCCGGTCCCGGTCGGCCAGATCCACCGCAGGACTCGGGTCAAGCGCCATGGCAATGCCAAAATCAAGCAGCTTGACCTGGCGGTCGGTCGTCACCAACACATTGCCGGGCTTCAGGTCACCGTGCACCAGCAGGTTCTGATGCGCGTGGGAGACGGCTTGGGTAAGTTGCAGGAACAGGCCCAGGCGCTGCGCAAGGTTCATGCCCCGCACCGCCTCGTCGATGGGCACACCGTCGACAAACTCCATCACAAAATAGGGCAAGCCGTCGCCCGACAGACCAGCGTCAAGCAAGGTAGCGATGTGGGGATGATGCAGACGTGCCAGAGCCTGGCGCTCAAGCGCAAACCGCTGCAGCACGGCAGGACTGGTCATGCCGTGCTTGAGCAGCTTGACTGCCGCACGGCCCTCATAGCTGCCGTCGGCTCGGCGCGCCTCGAAGACATCCCCCATGCCGCCGCTACCCAGCGAGCGCACGATCTGCCAGGCACCCAGGTGCTCGCCGGTGCGATCGGGTGCACCCAGCACCCTGATCGCTGCCGGATCGTTCAGGAAGCCGACGTGCGGGTGACCGGTCTGGTCGGGGTCATGGGCCAGCAGGGAGCGGACTTCGGCGCGCACCGAGTCGTCCGTTTCAGCTGCCATCAGAAAAGCTTCGCGCTCGGCACGTGGCAACTCGACCGCCTGTTCGTACAGACGCTTGACGACGACCCAGGTCGAAGAAGTGTTGGCTTGGCGCGTTGGCATGAAGCGTAGTTTGACAGCAAAGGAGTCTCCCCGGTTTACGGCGATTTTTCTCGCCCAAAGGCTCACGACGTGAACAAATCCCGGCAGATTCGGTGGCGTGGTATCTTTGCCGCATGCAGGACAAACCGCAGGAAATCACCCATTGGCTCAATGCTCTGGAGGCGGGGGACGACCCCCACACCAGCAGCGTCAGCAATGCACTGTTTACCTGGCTGTACGACGATCTGTACCGGGTCGCGCGCAATCACATGCGCAAGGAATCCGACGGACATACGCTCAGCGCGACCGCCCTGACGCACGAATCGTGGTTTCGCATGAACGAGCAGTCACGGACCCAGTGGGCCAGCCGCTCGCACTTTCTGGCAGTCGCGTCGACCGTGATGCGGCGCATTCTGGTGCACCATGCGGTAGCCAAGCGCGCCGACAAGCGTGATGCAGTGCTGCAGTCTCTGACG
>QYPX01000213.1 GCA_007280205.1 Comamonadaceae bacterium | reverse complement strand
TACTTCACCATGAAGTCGAAGGTGAATTTCAGGTCGTCCGCGGTCACCGGTTTGCCGTCGTGAAACTCCATGCCGGGACGCAGCTTGATATCCCAGGTGCGGTTGTCAATCGATTTCCAGGACTCGACCGCCCACGGGATCACGTTCAAGTTCTCATCGTAGTAGGCCAGGCGGTCGTAGATCATGCGTCCGATCGAGCGCATGTTGTTGGCGGCGCCGATGATGTTGGTCGTTTCGAGCAACGCGGTCATGCCGACCTTCATCGATTTCGCGCCGTTCTTGGCCTTGGCCCTCAGATAACCGTGCATGGCATTGAAGTTGGTCATGCCGAAGCCGGTGGTCATGACCATGCCATCCCAGTTGCCGGCGTTGTACGCCTCTATGACCGTCGGTCCCCAGCCGAACAGATTGCAGTACAGGTCCTCGGCCAGGACCTTCTGCGCCTCCTTGACGTACTCGAGACGCTTTTTCGGGTCCGATTCAACGGTCTGCTTGTCGATCAGCGCGTCGTACTGCTCGTTGACCCATTCGCCATAGTTACGGCGATCGACGCCATACGCACGTGACACCAGCCACTCGCCTGGATCGACCCGCTCCGGACGCAACACCGACGGGTGCACCTCGATGTCGCCATGCCGGTGCCCGTTGATTTCCTCCAGCCAGCGGGCGGGTGACATCTGCACCAGATCGTACTTGAGCCCGATCTGCTCGGCGTCCTTGGCCCATTTGCGCCAGCCGTCGAGCCAATCGGGCTGGTTGGACGGGATCACCACCATCACTTCGGGCACCTTGTCTCCATCCCTGGGCCACGTCAGGCGCGCCGCGGTGGCCTTGATCCAACTGGGATCGAGAAAGTAATAGCCCTTGAACTTGTCGTACATCGCCAGGTACTTGGGGTTCTCGAGTTCAAATTTCGGCGCCGCCTCCTGGGCCTGCGCCGGCGCCATCCACACGCCCGTGGCCGTTTGCGTCCCGGTCAAGGCCATCAGTTTGAGCAAGCAGCGGCGGTCGATCGGTTTGCCGATGCCATTGGTGTCGTCATTCATCTGCGTTCATCCTCTTGCGTTGTGATCGGTGCTGCTGGCCAGCCGCAACTTACGCGACCTTGCGCGGCGCGCCTTGCTGCCCGGTGCGGGGGTCATACAGGCCCAGCGAGTGCTCGTAACGCTCCAGCTTGTCGGGCGACAGGTACTTCTCCTCGAGTGCGCGCACCTTCGGAAAGCCGGTCAGGTCGAAGATCCCGAAATTGGCCAGCGGATGCCCCTTTGTCGCGGCGACGTGCTCGTTGACCACATCGGCGCCGCCTTCACGGTAGCGAACCAGGAAGTCGTACATCGCGATCGACCCGATGCGGGTGATATGCAAGCCTTCGGTGCACAGCCTGAATTCGCGCACCTCGGCGCTCGTCAACAGCGGATCGATCGCGTAAGTGGTGCACTTGAGCCAGGCATCGGGGAATGCTTCGCGCACGGCGCGGATCTCTTCGCGGCTTTGCAGTGCCTCGACATACAACACATCGATACCCGCCCCCAGATAGGCCTCGCCACGGCGCAGCACCTCGTCCAGGCTGCCGCCGACGGCGCCACGCGCGTCAGTACGCGCCATGATGACGAAGTCCGGATCGAGGCTATCGCGAACGTCGCAGGCCGCCCGGTACTTGCCGACCGCCTCCTCAATCGCAATGACCTCCTTGCCCTTGACGAAACCGCAGCGCTTGGGCGAGACCTGGTCTTCGATAAACAGCGCCGCGGCGCCGGCACCGATGATGTCGTTGACGGTCCGGATCACATTGATCGCGTTGCCAAACCCGGTATCGCAGTCGACCGTGACCGGGATCGAAACCGACTGGCAGATGCGCCGGGTGGCCTCGGTCAGCTCGGTCAGCGTCAACAGTCCGGCGTCGGGCAATCCCAGCAAGTGGGTCGACAGGTTGGAGCCGGACAGCCCGAACGACCGGAACCCGGTCGCCTCGGCCAGCTGTGCATGGTGCGCCGTCGCGCCCCAGATGCCGACCACTGGCAACGGTCCGTTTTCCAGCATGTTGCGAAAAACAGTGCTGGACTTGCCATGGTTGACCTTGTCGCGTAAATGCATGAATGTCTCCCGAGGTAATGGTTCTATTGCGGGGTTGGCACGAATGGCGGCCGTGCAGGCGCATGTTGCGCCGCCGACGCCGGGTACCGATGGCATGCCACCATGCGTAGCCCATCGAGCCGCGCGAGCTCGGGCTGGGTGCCGCGGCAGACATCCATGGACTGCGGGCAGCGCGGATGGAAGCGACAGCCGCAGACTATCTCGGCGGCGTTGGGCAGCGCGCCAATCAGCTCGATGCGCTGGCGCGTGCGCTGGCCCATGGCCGGGACGGCGGCCATCAGGGCCTGCGCATAGGGGTGCCGAGGCGCGTCCAGCACATCGCGTGCCGGGCCGATTTCGACGATCTTGCCAAGGTACATGATGGCCACGTGCGTGCAGACGTGGCGCATGGTGGACAGGTCGTGCGAAATGTAGAGGATCGCCATTCTCAATTCGGTTGAGAAGTAGCGCAACAGGTTCAGGATGCCGGCGCGAATCGACACATCGAGCATCGACACCGGCTCGTCGGCGACCAGGAAATGCGGCTCGATCGAGATTGCCCGGGCAATGGCGACACGCTGCAGCTGACCGCCCGACAGCTGGTGCGGGAAGCGTTGCATGTAATCTTCCACCGGGACCAGCCCGGCGCGCTGCATGGCGAGCACCAACATGTCATGGCAACGTTCGGGTTGGTCTGAAAAATGGATTTCTATCGGCTCGCGGATGCTGTCGGCCACGCTCAGGCGCGGGTTGAGCGACTCATAGGGGTTTTGGAAAACGATCTGGGCGCGTCGTCTGAACGCCTTCAGGGTCGCACGGTCAGCGCCGGCGTCCAGGGTATGGCCCTCGAAACGAATCTCGCCACCGGAGGGTTTGTGCAACTGCAGCACCGCCATGCCGGTGGTCGACTTGCCGCAACCAGACTCACCGGCGATACCGAGCACTTCACCGGCTCGCAGCGCGAAACTCACGCCGTCGACCGCCTTCAGCTGTGCCGGTTCCTTACCCAGCAGCGCGGCCAGCGATCCCTGGCGCAGCGGATACCACTTGCGCAGTGCCGTTACCTCAAGCACGTGACCGTCAGCGTTCACGGCGGCAGGCCATGTCGTCGCCACGGTGCACGCGCAGGTACGTGGGCATCTCGTCAGAGCCGAAATCCGACCGAGCCACGGTACTTCAGATCGAGTTCTTCGGGCGGCAGGAATTCGTCTTCCAGCTTCCTGATCGCTGATCGCCGGGAAGCCAACAAAGGAATGCAGGTCCATGCACGGATGGCCGGCGAACTCATCTTTCAAGCGAGTGTCAAATGCCGCATCCTGTTGCGCGAATCCATGCAGGTAGTCCCACATTCCGATGGCGGCCGCGCGCATGGCACCGCCGGCGTTGGCGACGATGAATACGCCCAGGCCATTGAGCTCGGACAGCGACAGGTTGGGCGACACACCGGTGCGGTTGTACAAGAGCGGCGCTTTCAGCGCAGTTGCGACCTGTTCGAGCTCTTCGCGCGAAACCAGGCCTTCGGGGAAGAATACGTCCACGCCCGCGCCCAGGTAGGCCTTTCCGCGGCGAATGGTTTCTTCGATCCCGCCGCCAGCGACCCCGCGCGCGTCGCAGCGGGCGACCAGCACCACGTCCGGTTCGAGTTCATCGCGCACCCTGACCGCGGCGCGGTACTTTCCAACCGCCTCGGCGATCGGGATGATCTGCTTGCCGGAAACATGACCGCAGCGCTTGGGCGCCACCTGGTCTTCGATGAACAGGCCGCCAACGCCGGCCTTGATGAACTGCTCTACCGTGCGCATGGCGTTGATCGCGTTGCCATAACCGGTGTCGGCGTCGGCCAAGACGGGAACGGACACGGCGTCGCAAATGTACGCCGTCAGTTGCACGACTTCGGTCATTGTCGTCAGTCCCACATCGGGCTTGCCAAGCAGCGTCGCAGACAGGCAGTAACCTGAAACGCCGACGGTCTGAAATCCGGCGGCCTGTGCAATCAGCGCCGACTGCGCGTTGAAAACACCGGGTTGAACGAAGGTCTGACCACTTCGCAGCATGTCGCGAAAACGCCGGGATCGGGCTCGCAGGCTGATCATTTTTGTTCGTCTCCTGTGCTTCAATGTACCACCGCGATATCTTGTCCGACTTTGTCTGGTCCCGTTGGTCAACAACACCCATCCACAACAATCGGCGTACAGCCACTCTTGCCCCATGCCGCGCAACGTGTCGCAACATCAAACAAGCCGCTGTTGCGACATGGATGCTCAGGATAGGGCATTTGCACAAGTCGGCTCTCAGTGTTATCCCTAAGTATGCTGTAGGGCGTGCGCAGGGGGAGAGCAGTTGCGACAGACCGGAGACTGTGCCGTCCGCGAATCTGCGCGAGATCGCATGCGAAATCCCACCGGTGCCGCGCGCGCCTCACGCTTGGGGCTTGTTCGGGCTTGGCTGCTTAGTCTTTTCACCGCGGATTCCGCGTGGACGCAATACCAGCATCAGCGCGATCAGGCAACCAATCAGCACCACCTGCAGCGCCGCCGCACGGGCTTGTTCGGCCTGCGGCACAAAGCCGCGCATCAGACCTCCGGCGGTGGTCCAGAAACCCCAGACCACATAGGCACCCAAAATGGCGCCGCGGTTGTTGCCCGCGCCCCCGACAATCAGCATCGCCCAGAGCTGAAAGGTCAGGATAGGCAGGAAGTCATCGGGCGCAATAAAGCCAACAAAATGCGCGTACACCGCCCCGCCCAGGCCCATCAGCATGCTGCCGATGACAAAGCTTTGCAGCCGGAACGTAAATGACTGCTTGCCGAGCGCGCTGGCTGCGTCTTCGTCTTCGCGGATGGCGCGCAACACGCGGCCCCAGGGGCTGTTGACCAGCTTTTCAAGCGCCAGATAACACGCCATCAACAGGCCCAGCGTCATTGCAAGATAGGCCAGCGTCCATGGCAGGCCAGTGCCCAGCCACGACTGGAATGGCTTGGGGATGAATTGCACGCCAAACGGCCCGCCAGTCAGCGCCGTGGCGTTGTTGGCAGACAGTTGAATCGTCACCGCGATGCCAAAGGTGGTGATGGCCAGATAGTCCTGACGCAGGCGCAATGCCAGCGCGCCTACCACCGCCCCCACCAACCCGGTGAGCGCCATCGCAGCCAGCATGCCGATGGCCACTGGCAGGCCGAAACCAGCCAGATGGCCGGCCTGTGGCGGGGTCGTCAGCAGGGCCGATGTATAGGCGCCCACGGCGACAAATCCGGCCACTCCGACATTGAATAGGCCGGTATAGCCCCATTGCAGATTCAGCCCCAGGGTGATGATGGCGTAGACGGTGGCAAACACCAGAAAGAAGCTGGCATAGGAAAGCCAGCCGGCGAAGTCGGCCATCAGTGCGCCTCCCCAAACAGGCCGCGCGGGCGCACCATCAGGATCGCGATCAGCACCACAAAGGCCGCAGCCGAGCGGTACTCGGCCCCCACCAGCGTAACGGACGCACTCTCGGCCAGGCCGACAATGAACCCGCCCAGCACCGCACCCCAGATCGACCCTATGCCCCCCAGGATGACGGCGGCAAACAGCGGCAACAGCAGGTCCACGCCCATGGTCGGGCGCATCTGCACCGCCAGCCCGGCAAACACCCCGGCCAGCGCCGCCAGCACACCGCCGATAAGCCAGGTGGCGCGCAGCACGCGCTCGGGGTCGATGCCAGTGACGCGTGCCAGGCCAGGGTTGAGCGCGGTAGCGCGCATGGAGCGGCCCAGCGTGCTGTGCTTGAGGAACAGATGCAAGCCGGTCACCGTGGTCAGCGCCAACACCAGCACAAAGAGCTGGTCGGGCGTGACGCGCAAACCGCCCCACATGCTGCGCGGCAACAAGGGCATGGCAATTTGCAGGTGCTCGGAGTAGTAGCGCGGAATGCCACCTTGCCAGAACAGCAACAGGTTGCGCATGGCAAGCGCCGCGCCAAAGCTGGCAATCACCAGGGTGATGGCCCCTTGCTTGCGCAGCCGCTTGAAGAGCAGGGCATCCAGGCCCAGCGCCAGCAAGGCCGTCAGCGCGCACGACAGCACCAGCGCAATCAGCAAGCCCCAGCCAAACGAGAACGGGCCAATCGGCGTAGCCCAGGCAACGCTGGTGGCGTTGAGCGCGGTGGATGCCACCAGCGCCAGGTAAGCACCCCAGCCCAGCAGTTCGCCGTGGCTGAAGTTGGAAAAGCGCACGATCGACAGCGT
>QYPX01000055.1 GCA_007280205.1 Comamonadaceae bacterium | reverse complement strand
TTCATGCACCGAGCGATGCAGGGCGCCACCGAATACTTCAAGATTCCGTTTGACCATGCCATTGAGATTGGCGGGCACATTGAACTTTGAGCGCTGACGCACTCCGTTCAACATTAACCCTGGAGTTGAATATGCCAAGACAGCTGAGCCAATGTATCTGCGCAACGGTTGGCGTCGGTCTGATTTCCTTTGCTCATGCCGCCACTCCGGCGCCTGGCACTGAAAACATTCACTTATTCAGCACACTTTCCTGCGGCGAATGGGTGCAGCGAGCGAGCTACCCGACCGGAAAGATGACCAACGAGTACTGGCTGGCTGGCTTCATGTCAGGGCAAGCCGTAGCGACAAAAATCAATGCCTTGAAAGACACCGACATACCCTCCATGGCGCTGTGGATCGACAAGCACTGCAAGGACGACCCCTTGAGCAACTCGGTTGCTGCTGCCAAGCTGCTGTTTGCCGAACTGACCAAAAGAAAAGCAGGCAAACAATGAGCGTCAAACGATCAGCAGAAATCCGTTGAGCATGGACAGCAGGCCCAAGCCGCCGAGCGCAGCGCCGACCAGAAAAAGAACCGGAATCGAGCCCACAATCGATACCGAGAGCAACACAATGGCAATCTGGAGCATGCCCTCGGCGTAGTCGAACCAGGGATCCTGGCGCAGCGCATGGTCGCGGGCGGCTTCATGTTCCCGGGCTTGACTCAGCAGTTCCTTCTTGCCCTGCTTGGTGTCGGGTTCCGACTCGTAGCGATCAATCGTTTTCTTGTACTCGTCGATCTTTTTCTGGAACAATTCTTTGGCAGTAGCGACCATGGCCGGTTCACGTGCCAGCTGCAGTTCCAGATCGGTTGCAGCAATCTTCAGCGATGTCTGGCGAATCGTCTTGGCCTGGTAGAAGGCGTAGGCATTGGCTGCAAGTATGTTTTCCTGCGTTGCTTCCTTGGCGGCGTTGGAGCCGCCCAAACTGGCAATGGCCAAAACCATGGCCAAAATTGAGATCGTCAGGGCAGTCCGGTTCTTCCGTTTGTCACTGCTGCTCTCAATCAGTTCAGTTGTCTCCAGGGCGTCCATGTCTGTCTCCGGTTGCTAAGGTTTCGGGGCCGGCGCCCAGCCACTTCTTCGGAAGTTCTGGATAACGGTGGCAATTTACGCTATATTAGTGGCACTTTTTGATATTTATCAATATTTCTTCACGTTTTTTTGCCTGGCACAGAGACTTTCAGTTAGTCGGACTGAAGACACACACACACCGAACAAGCGGTAGACATACAACGCTGCAACAGCAGCCATCAGGGATTACATGCCAGCACCATTGTCACCTTGGAGAGCATGCAGGAATTTGGCAGTCCAGATAGGCGTAAGCGCCCTGCTGCTGTTTGCATTGGGTCAGCCGCTGGTCGCCAGCGCACAGTCAGTTGCCGTGCGCGACTTGGCCGTGCTGGTCGATGAGGCTGGCACCGAAACCATTGCCAGCGTCAGTGCGGCCGCAGCGCAGCAGCGCTTTGTTCCGCTGGTGGGCGCGTTAAATGCCGGCTACACCCGCAAAGTGCACTGGCTTCGTTTTACTGTACCGGCAAGCAGCAGTGCCTGGTGGTTGGAGGTCGAACCTGCCTTTCTGGACGATCTGCGCCTGTTTGAACCCAGCGCCACCGGTTTTGTTGAACAGCGCGCCGGGGATCGGCTCCCCTTTAGCAGCCGAGACGTGCCTTACCATGAATTTATCTTCAAGCTGAAGCGAGCTGATCAGGCCGGTGCGATCTATTTTCTGCGGATTCAAACCATCAGCAGCTCGCTCGCAATTCTGAAGTTGTGGCAAGCACAAGCGTTCAGCGCTGAAATCACCGCAGACTACCTGAAGATGGGGCTTTTTTACGGGTTCAGTCTGCTTGCGTTGCTGACCAACATCATCGTGTGGTTGGTGCTGCGCAAGTCAATCTTCGGTTGGTTTGCACTCTTCGTCTTTGCCAACACCTTCTCCAACCTTTCCAGGGATGGCTTGCTTGCTCAATATTTGCTGCCCACGGCACCGCTGCTGGCCGATGGCATCGTCGGCGTATCTCTGCTATTTTTCCTTTCGGCCAGCGTTCCATTCTTCTGGAACGTCGTCGGCTTCAGACGCGAACAGAAATTCTTTCAAGCCATCTATCGAGCACAACTGGTATTGCCGTGGTTGCTGATGCCTTCAGTTTTCCTGGACTTTTATCCGGAAGCCATGAAGATTGCCGTCACCTGTTCGCTACTGAGTTCGTTCATACCATTGAGTCAAATGATCCGTCAGCGGCGATTCGGCGATGCAGAAGACCTTCTCATTGTGCTGGGGACCTTCCTGCTGGTGCTGGGAGGGTTGAATGCCGGGCTTGCCTTGCTGGGCCTGCTGCCGACCGCGTCAACGGTCTACGGTACGCAGCAAGCTGCCTACTGTCTGGTGATTCTTGTATTTCAGGTGGCCTTGGCCCTGCGCCTGCGCCGACTCGATGACGAACATCAGCAACTCGAAGCCACCCATTCGCGTTTGCAGGACGAGCTGCATACCAAAGACGATCAGTCGCGCGCGGAACTCATGGAGATGCTGAACCAGAAAATTACCCTGCTGGAGACCCTGGAACAAAAGAAGGTCGAACTCGAAAAGAGTGAATTCCTGTGGCGCTTTGCCATTGAAGGCTCGGGTGACGGCGTTTGGGATAGCAACCTTCAAACCGGCGAGTCCTCGTTCTCGGATCGCTGGCTGGAGATCATGGGCTATACAAGAGCGGACATACCGCCACGTTCCGATGCCTGGGAAACACTTCTGCATCCGGAGGATCGTTTGCGTGTGCTCAAGGCAGCACAAGCCTACGAAGCTGGCGAAACAGACCGCTACAGCGTTGAATTTCGTATGCGCTGCAAGAATGGTAGCTACAGGCAGATTTTGAGTCGCGGCATGATCGTCAACCGCAGCACCGATGGCAAGCCGTTGCGCATGATTGGCACGCATACCGACCTGTCACCGCTGCGTGAGGCTGAAGCCCGGATTCACCACCTCGCCTACTACGATCAGCGCACCAATTTGCCCAATACCCAACTGTTTGAAAACACCCTTAGCCGCGAACTCGCCGCTGCCGTTGGTGGCCGCTTCTACGGCGCCGTTTTCTTTGTCCGCTTTGCCAATTTCAACTTGCTCAGCGACACGCGGGGTCAGCGTTGCAGCGACTTGCTGGCCGAGCAGATTGCAGTTCGCCTGCGTGCAGCAGTGCGCTCCGAGGATACCGTCGCACGGCGCGACACCTGCGACTTTGCAATCATCGCGCCGCGTCTGGATCCAGACGAGAACCAGGCGCAAGCCATGGCTGTGCAAATAGAGCATCGCGTGCGTCAGATTGTCAGCAGTCCTTTCACCATGGAGGGTGTGGTGCACCATTGCCGACTGAACGCGGGGATCAGCCTGTTCCGTTACCCGGACAAGGTCGACGAAATTATGGTCCGCGCCGGGCTGGCATTGACTCAAGCCTCGCAGGAGGGATCGAACCAGTCCAGCTTCTTTCAGCCCGAGATGCAGACAAAGGCGGAACACCTGCGCTCACTCGAAGCTGAGTTGCGCCACGCGCTGCAACTCAGACAGTTCGTGCTTTATTACCAACCCCAGGTCAATGCAATGCACCAGGTGATAGGCGCCGAAGCGCTGCTGCGCTGGCAACATCCGAGCCATGGCTTGGTGAGTCCGGACCTGTTCATAGGGCTTGCTGAACAAACCGACCTCATTATTCCGATCGGTCTGTGGGTGTTGCAAACAGCTTGCGAACAACTCAAGCTCTGGGCCACAGACGAACAACTCGGCAGACTGCAACTTGCAGTCAATATCAGTCCCAAACAATTTGAACAAACCAACTTTGTGACTCAGGTGCAACAGGTTCTGGCAAGCACCGGTGCCGATCCGCAGCGCCTGAAATTTGAGCTGACCGAGAGTCTCGTGCTGTCTGACGTTCCGCAGGCCATTGCCAAGATGCTCCAGATCAAGCAGCTAGGCATCACCTTTGCCGTCGATGATTTCGGCACCGGGTCTTCTGCCCTGTCCTATCTGGCACGCCTGCCGCTTGATCAGATCAAGATCGACAAGGCTTTCGTACACAGCATCCCGGACCACGGCCCGGCTGATGCCGTTACGCGGTCGATCATCGCGATGGCCGAAGGACTCCATATGGCCGTGATCGCCGAAGGCGTGGAGACAGCGGCACAGCAAGAAACCCTGGAGTCACAAGGCTGCTACTTGTACCAAGGCTATCTGTTTAGCCGACCTCTGCCGCTGCCGCAGTTTGAAGAGTTTGTCCACCACGCGACTGGTGCGCCCGAGGCAACAGACATCAGCGAACGCAGTAGTAGCCCAACTCGTCCGCATTGACCTCGTCGGGGTGCCTCACCGGCGAAGGATTCCTCAGGTCGGGCGCCAACACATGCTCGTCGGCCATCGCCCAGACCCGGTGGCCAAGCGCGACGCCGCCGTTCCAGTCGCCCAACATGGACAGGAACTCGTATTCACCATGCGTTGGCAGTCGGGCACCCAGCGCCTCACAAGATTTTTGTGCAATCTTGGTCGTCGGAGCGCTGCCAATCGGTGACCCGGGAGCGCCGACCAGCGTCAACGTCCTTCCCTTCATATCAACCGCCGAAGGAAAACGGGTGCGCTGGTAAAAAGTAACGACCTTGCCTGCAATCGCAGACATAACCCAGTCCGGTCGCCCCTGCGCATAAAAACTGACCGAATCCCCGTTGTTGGTTTCAACGTGAACCGTTGCCACAATATCGCCGCTGCAACCCGCGCCGTACGAATAACTACCCCAGGCAAAACCAGAGATCCTGGACAACTGCTTGAGATCAAGTGAACCCTGCCTCCTGCGGTCGCGCAAATCACGCAATAATTCCAGCAAGGGCCCTGGGTTAAAAAATACCAGATTGATCTGTTTGGGATGGATTTGCCGATAGATTTCGTCGATTGAAGCCTTCAGGCTGGCCTCCAGCGTTACATCCATGCCCTGACCAGCGGTCACCATGGCACGGTTCTTGTCGATCAATTGATCAATCGACCGGAGAATACCCACAGCATCCTGGGCTTCGGCGCCACGCTCCAGAAAACTCTTGATCTGATTGCTCATGTCGCGCGCCAGTTCGCTGCGCTTTTGACCGTAGGCGTCCTGAAACTGACACAAATCCTGACCGCGGATGAAGGGAATGGTGGGCCACAAAGAAACCTGCTTGTCGGCTTGTGCCGCGCCCGAAGTTGCGAGCACGACGCCCACCAGAACGCCTTTCAACAAGTCAAGCCTCGCACGGCGCAGTCGGCACACCAGTGGGAGATCAACGCATTGGCAAATGAGTGAATAAGGCATATATTCAAGGCTGGCTAAGGTCCTCCCCTAGCTCATTCTATGCGTAGCTGCGTACAAAGGAAACATATGAAGTACCTGATTGTTTTGCTGTTACTGCCACAACTTTCATGGGCTGATGACGGCCACTGTTACAAGATCAAGGACTTCAACAATCGGTATTTTTGCCTCGCCATCGCAAAGGGTGAGCAATCCTATTGCCACAAGATCGACAGGAACTCCTTGCAATACCAATGCCTGGCCGAACTGACCGGCCAAAAGGCCTACTGTGACCAGATAAAGATGGCCGACGAGGCGGCCAATTGCCGGCGACTTTTTCGCTACAAATAGAGTAGTTCAGCTGGTCCTCCGATCAGCCGACCGTGATGACGCGGTCGTTCAGAGGCTGTACCGGGCGGGCGTTGCGCTTGAACGGAAAGCCGATAACCTGCTCACGTGACACATTGACTGGCGTCTTCAGAATGAAGAAGCGAACGCCTTCGGTACACGGAGGGGTCGTCAGAGATCCCTCGTAACTGAAGAAATCAAACTCTTTGGGCAGCAGATGGGTCGGATTGAAGACCACTTCTTCTGGCGCTACCTCGGGACCCTCGGCTGTGGGTGCGTAGTTCCACAGGGTCTTGATACCCGGGTTTTCGTTGCCTTCTTTCAGCAAGACCCCAAGCACTGCGAGCTTTCCGGCCGCACTTTTGTGCACAAAGTGGATCACCATGGCCATCGGTTTGCCATCGATCTGCTCTTCGCTCGGCCGATGAAAGTGGTACTGCAGAAGATCGTAGGGAACACCATCGATGCGCAGCTTGCTTCCCGATGCCACATTGACCTGCACGGTATGACCATTGTTGATCATGCGCAGCGGCCCGGCCTTGTAGTCTGCGGCCACACTGATCCGACCTTTGACAAAAGGCCCCTTGATGTTCAACGGCGCCTGCGACTTGCCCTTGCCGCAGGTCGGAAATTCGCTACCCCAGCGCTCTGGTCCCATGGTGCCTTCATAACCCCAGTGGGGACCCGCGTGGGCGCTGGCCGCAGCCTTGTCATGAGCATTCCCATGCGCGCCGCCAGGGGCCGCATCGCTAGCACCTTGCGCGTTAGGGGGTTGAAGCGCGCACTCAGACATCACCTTGACATTTCCACCCGCCGCGGCAAGCCCGATCTGCGCCGCGCAAATGGTGTTTTTGCGACCATTCCAGTCGGCCATTTGAAGCGCTTTCTGGAACGCCTCGGTCACACCGGGATCATCGCCGCCCTTGGTCAGCAGACGCAGTGCGCCCAAGCCCAACTGGCGCTCCACCGAGAGGCCCTTTTGCAACTTGTAAAACAACTCGACATCCTGCAGCAGGGGGCCATTGGCCAGCGCAGCTTTGACTGCATCGAGTTGCAGAGCCTTGGTTCTAAGCTCCACCAGTTCCTCGCTCATCAAGTCCAGCGCGAGATCGCCGACCTCCGCTTCTTCCACAGATTGCCGGAGCAGATGCTCTGTCGCCTTGACTTTGGTCTCCAGCGCGGCAACGTTGTTGTTGGCCAGATTTCCTTTTTGCAGGTTAAGCCAGCCAAAGGCAGCTGCGCCGACCAAAGCCAGAACCAACAAAATTTCTGCAAACGCTCTTTTCATAATCACTTTCTGCAAGGCCACGGCGTCGGAGCGGCCATGCCTCTTGGTTGAAAATTCGACAGCAAGCCGGCAAACTTGAGCGCCAGCTTGAAACCAGTGGCTGCGGGCACCATGATCAGCGATCACCCCGGAAGGAGATTCCGCTACCTGCACTGTCAAGGGCGATCAGATCCAGACGCCAACTCTTGCCGGCCAGAGGCGACCTGGACAGAAAGGCGACACCTTGGAGCTCAACGCCGGACAGGCGATCCTTGCTGCGCAGGCAGATTCCTCCCAAACCCTTGACCGGAATATTCAGCGTCACCTTGAACAGGTTGACGCCAGACAGTGGTGCCAGCGTCAAACTCGACAGATCGCAATAGTGCAAGGCAGACACGCTGCTGACACCCCCATTGGAGGAGAACTGCAAAGAAGACAGATTCGACGTCTCGCCGTCATACCAACTGCCTTGCCAGCCTGGCGTGCCCTGCAAGTCGGCGTAGCTCGCCGCCTTGCCCGGGTTGTAGCTGGTCGGCGTCAGCGCGGCTACAGAAAAGCTCAAGGAGTCGCCCTTCGCCGATGTGATTCCAGTGAGGTTCACGCTGTAGCCCTGCAATGTGGCCGCAGAGATGCTGGCGGTGCCCGTCAAAGGCAGCGCGCTCTTGGCAATCTGGAAGGCGCGCACGCTTGAAATGGCTGCCTTGCCATCAAGGCCCAGGCTCAGCTTGCCGGAGAAGATGTCGGGTTTACCGTCGGCCAATCTTTCAAAATACAGTGCATACCAATCGAGCTCTGGCGTGATCACGCTGAGAAACTCCTTGTTTTCCAGGGTCACGCTGTAAACACCTTGCAACACCGTGCCGGAACTTGGCGTAACGCCACCAGCGCTGGGCGCAGCACCGTCTGACACCGTGCCACCGCAAGCCGCCAGCGTCAAAGCAAGCCATAACGGCAGACCGCGCCCCATGATTTGTTGAATCGTCACACAGACTCCTTTAATGCCGGACCCAACCGACCTGCAACCAGTGACAGTAGTCTGGTTTGAAAGGCCAGGCAATATGACTAACCATCGTGCCCTCGCGAAAGACATTGGAGGTCAGGTGGTCCAGCCACTCTCCTGTTGCGCCCAACTGGCCCAGCCAGGCCTGATCAGCAGCAGCGCTATCGGCACTGCCGTGCAGGCGTCGCTGCATCGCTGGCACGCCGGCACCGCGGCGCTGGCGCCTGACCGGTCCCGAATAAGCCTCATGCAAAGCACCCCACTCGCGCCCACGCAGGCTGCGCACAAGCCGGCCAATCTTCCGGCTCGCCTGCTGCGTATCCTTGCAATGGAAGCGGTACTGGCCCAGCACATTGTCAAAAAATACGCAGGCCCTCGGCTCTGAGCGCAACAGGCGATCAAGACAATCCAGTGCGTCACCCGTCCGACAGACCAGTTCGCTGCCGCTGGCCTTCAGAGCTGCGGCGTGACGCCAGCGAAACAGGGGTGCGGCCAGCGGATCAATATCCCAGGTTGTCACTTTGGAAAAACGCTGCAACCAGTTTGACGGCATCATCCAACCGGCACTGGCACCAATCAGCAACAGTTCTGAGGCGCTTGGCTCAAGCTGCTCCAGGCTGGTCGAAATCTGCTCACAGGTGGGGCGCCACAGCGCCTGCGAGCGCCAGGCCCGCCAATGCCATTGCAAGCCACCCGAGGGATTCATGCCAGACCGATCCGATTGAACTGGCTGACCCCCAACTCGTCCATGCTGCGCTGTTCGCGCTTGCGCATCTGCCCTTCAAAGGCCAATACTTCCTTCTCATCGAGCGTCTGCATCTTCAAGCGCTCGATCTCCGCCCGGACCTGTTGCTGACGCAAGCTCGCCAGCGCCGCCTTGGCCTTTTCAATGTCCTGTGCAACACGCTGCGACAAGGTCGCCAATTGCGCCATAAACTGGCGCTGGTTCATGGCGTCCTGCATACCGTGACTCAGCTGCGCCGCGTTGGCTCCCTGCAGGCGGTACTCCTCGTACAGGAACTGCAGACGCTGCTGACTGGCCTCAAGCGTTTCCAGCAACTTGTTGGCGCGCGCTATATCAGCCTGGATCTGCGCCAGCCTTCGTTCTGCCTTGCCAGCCATGATGGACCAACACTGACGTGCTTTCATGAGCGTTCTTTCATTGTTTTCAAGTCTGCAGCAAATGCGAGAGTTCGAGCCGCGCGGTCATCTCGTCGACGCCAACATGCATGTCCTGGCGCAGAAACTCTTCCATCGCCTGCCGCAATTCGATGGCCTGATCGATCTCGGGATTAGATCCACGCTGATACGCTCCAACCTGAATCAGGTCACTGTTCTGCTGGTACAGCGACCACAGACGGCGAAACCGGTTGGCCTCTTTCAGATCACCCGGCGCCAGCAGGTTCTGCATCACGCGCGAAATCGAACCCACCAGGTCGATTGCCGGAAAGTGTGCGGC
>QYPX01000018.1 GCA_007280205.1 Comamonadaceae bacterium | reverse complement strand
GCACTGGATCCCGGATGTTGAAACCCCGGACTTGATCCGGGGCCGGGATGACAATCTACCAGTCCGGGATGACAGATAGCCGGTCCGGGATGACAGATAGCCGGTCCGGGATGACAGATGGCAGGTCCGGGATGACCACAGGGGAACACAAGACTCGCTGTTGCGCCCACCCCAGCGCCTGGAGTCAACACCAGCGTGCCACGCGTACCGTAAATGGTGGCTAGTCGCTCACGTACCTGGGTCAGGCCGAAACCGTCCGTCGTCTGTCTGCCTTCGGGCAGGCCGACGCCGCTGTCGCTCACCTCCAGCGTGAGATCGCCAGCCTTGTGACTGGCCCGCACCATGATGTTGCCGCCCTCAATCTTGGGCTCCAGTCCATGCTTGATAGCGTTTTCAACGAGTGGTTGCAATATCAGCGGCGGCACCGGTATGCCGGCCAGGCTGTCGGGTAGCTCCAGTGTGTAACTAAGGCGTGGCCCCATGCGCACCTTGAGCAGTTCAAGGTAGTCGCGGACTCGGTCAAATTCGGTTTGCAGCGGATGCGCCGTGGCGCGCGAGGCGTTCAGGGTTGCGCGCAGATAGGCGTTGAGGTGGTCCAGCATGGCGGTGGCGGCAGCCGGGTCGGTGCCGATCAGGGCGCGCAGATTGGCCAGCGTGTTGAACAGCATGTGCGGCTCCAACTGGCTTTGCAAGAGCACCAGCCTGGATTCGGCGGCGTGGCGCTGCGCTGCCTCGGTCTGTGCTGCGGCAAAGGCCATCTCCTGGCTGGCAGCAGCGAGCTGCTCGCGGCTCATGAAGTAGTAGGTCAGGGCGCCGCCGGCCGTCAGGCTCAGCAGCAGATAGCCCAGCACCATGCGTGGGTGCTCGGTCCACAGGCCGTCGGTGGGGTAGTTGAGTAACCAGGCTGCCAGATAGAGACCGATGACGTAGCCCAGCACGACGCACCCTGGAATGATGAAGTACAGGCGGCGCCAGTGCTGCTCCGGCTCGGGCAGCAGGTAGCGCCGGGCCAGTTCAATGAGCAACCAGATGCTGATACCGATGCAGTGCGAATAGACCAGATTGGGGCCAAACGGGGTTCCGCCAAAGGCCGTCAGGTTCAGGGCGATGAAAGTGTTGACGGTCAGACCGGGCAGACTGCGTTGCAGCAGCGCCAGCGGCGTCCATTGCGCGACGTGTTTTGAAGCGATCTGCATCAGCGCCGGTTCTGCGCTTGCAGGCGCTCGCGCTCGCGTTGCACCAGGTTTTCGCGGAACTGGCTGCCAGGGGGCGCAACAAATACGACGAGACCGTGGATCAAGAGCCCCAGGCCCCAGCCCAGGGCCGGAAAGACGGCCCAGTGGCGACCGGTGAAACTTGACAGCAGGGCCAAACCGATGTTCACGGTGATGTACACAAAGGCGTGGATATACCAGCCCATTTTCTTGCCGGCACGCTGGCGCGCCAGGCGTTCAATGTCTTCGGGTGTCATGTTGGAACTCATGGAGATTTCCTCGAAATAATACAGGCAGACCAGACTATGCCGGTCGGGGCCCGATCTCCCTACCGAAATGCGACCAAACCGCCAAAGGAGCGCGCGAAATGCGCTCAGCTGGCGCGAACTTCTTCCGCTGTCCGGCCGAACTGGCGGATATGGTTCTCCAGCGCCGCCATCGGCATCGGCCGGCTGAACTGATAGCCCTGGTAGGCGTGGCAACCCAGTCCGGCCAGAAAGGCGCGCTGTGCTTCGATTTCGACGCCCTCGGCGATGACCGACAAGCCCAGGCTGTTACCCAGTGCCACGATGGTTCTGGCGATGGCTGAATCATTCGGGTCGGTCAGGATGTTTCTGACAAAACCCTGATCGATTTTGAGCTGATCCAGCGGCAGCCGCTTCAGGTAGGACAGCGACGAGTAGCCGGTGCCAAAATCGTCGAGCGAAAAACTGACGCCCTTCAGTTTCAGTGTGCCCATCTTGGTGATCATGTCTTCTACATCCTTGACCAGCATGCTCTCGGTGAGTTCGAGCTTCAGGCGTTTCGGGTTGGCACCAGTCTTCTCAAGCACTGCAACTACCTGATCGACAAACTCCTTCTGGTGGAACTGGCGGGCACTGACGTTGACCGCTATGGTCAGGTGCTCCATCTCGGGCCGGTTGGCCCACAGCGCGAGTTGCCGACAGGCGACTTCCATGACCCATTGACCGATCGGCAGGATCAAGCCGGTTTCTTCGGCCAGGGGAATGAACTCGGCCGGTGACACCAGGCCGCGCAGCGGGTGCTGCCAGCGAATCAGGGCTTCGACACCGGTCAGACGGCCGCTGTCAACTACCTGCATCTGATAGTAGAGCGCAAACTGCTGGTGCAGCACGGCCTCCCGCAAATCAGCTTCCAGGGCGAGTCGATGGGTTACCTCGATCTGCATCTGCGGGTCGAAGAAGCGCATGGCATTGCGGCCGGCGGCCTTGGCCTGGTACATCGCCAACTCTGCGCGTTTCAAGGGTTCCTCGTTGTCGTCGAGCCGATGGCCACCAAACAGCGCGATACCGATGCTGCAACTGCCGCGATAGGCACCATGGCCGAGTTGATGTTCCTGGCCAAGTGTCGCGAGCACCTTTTCGCCGATGGCTCTGGTCTGCGTGGCGGCCTCGATTTCGTTCCTGCTCAAGTCTTCCAGAATCACGACAAACTCGTCGCTGCCAAGTCGGGCTACGGTGTCGCCTTCACGCACACAGGTGCCCAGACGCTGCGCCACCTGCGCCAGCAGAATGTCGCCCTGCAGATGCCCCAGGGTGTCGTTAAGGCCCTTGAAGTTGTCCAGATCAATGAACAGCAAAGCGCTCATCTGCTGATGTCGTGCTCCAGCCGTGCAGGCCTGCGCCAGCCGGTCCATCAGCAATCTGCGATTGGGCAGATTCGTCAAGGAATCGTAGTAGGCCAGATTGTTGATTCTGGCCTGTGCCTGTCTGCGCTCGGTGATGTCGCGGTGAAAGGCCTGAATCAGCGATTCTCCGTTGGAAACAATCAGGCTCGCCGTCACCTCCAGCGGCACGACGTGCCCATCCTTGTGGTAGTGCTCAACTTCGAAAGTCAGGGTCTCGCCGGCCAGGATGCGCTTGAGTCGACCAGGCAGTCCGAGTACCGTTTCGGGCGTGTCGAGGTCGCGCAAGTTCAGGGATTCCAGGTTCTCTGGCTGGTAACCGTGCATGCGCGCGAAGGACTCGTTGGCGGCAACAATGGTGCCGTCAGATCGCAAGATGAGAATGCCGTCACTGGCCCGGCTGAAAAGGAGTTGAAAACGCTCGTCGCGTATTCGCAATTCGCTTTCGGCCTGCATGCGCGCCGTGATGTCCTGCGCAATCCCGACCGCACTGAGCGAAGTTCCATCTGCGGTTAAGGTGAATTGCGCCTTCTGACGGACCCAGCGCAGGGTGTCGCCGACGCGGATCCGGTGTTCATGATCAAACCCATCACCGCGCAGAGCTGCTTTCCAGGCCTTGTCGACGCTGACTCGGTCATCGCAATAGGTCTGCTTGAGGTAGAGCTCCCGGTTTCCCAGGGCGCCCGGGGGTAAACCAAAGATGCGGCAGGTTTCGTCCGACAGCGTCATGGTGTCCGTGCCCAGGTCGTAGACCCAACTGCCGACACTGGCAATGGCCTGCGCCTGATCGAGCTGGGATTTGCTGACCTGCAGGTCCCGTGTGCGCTGGCTCAGCGCATCGCCGACGCGACGCAGCTCTGCCAGGCGACCCTTGTAGGCGCGCACCAGAAACACGGCCGTCATCACCGACAGGATGTAGATGACACTTTGATCGATGGCGTAGATCAGCAGCGACGATGGCAGCGGCAGGGGCAGAAAATTTGAGGACTCCGCCCACATCAGGACAAAGGTTGAAACAATCGTCATGCAGGTCAGGGTCAGGCCGGCACGCAGGTTGATAAGCCAGGCGCCGACCAGGATGATCATGGGGTAGCCGATGATGGCGGGAGAGCGCACGCCTTCGGTAAAGAGGGCGGTCCCGGTCAACGCTGTCCAGGCGCCGAGCGCCAGCACGATCTTGCTCGCGCGAATCTTGCCGCGACGCAGAAAATACCAGCCGGTCAGTGCAATCAGCGACACCAGCAGCGGCGCAAAAGTGCGTGCCACCTGATCCGGTGCGATAAGCTGCAGCACGATCAAGGCCAGCAGGGTGCCAGCCATCAAGGCCGTGATGGAATACTCAAGAAATACCTGCGACTGCTCCAGTGAAATGGGGCTGTCGTTTTCAGCGTTGAAGCCCGCTGCTGGCTCGTCTGGATGGGTGATGGTTGCGGCCACGGTTGCTTCGTAAGAAACTTGGCAATTTATACCGGTTTGGGCGCAGCGAATGTTGATTTGGGTCAGCGGACGGCTAATTGCGCGCACGTTGCTCGGAGCGGCCCAGCGTCCAGGCCAGTGCCAGACCAACCGAGGTGCCGCTCGATTGCAGATGAAGTGGACTGCCCTGATTGGCCGCGCCAGCGTAGGATTCGAACCGGACAAAGCCGAACAAACGCAGATCGTCGCCGAAATGTCGGGAGGTGGCGAGCGACAGCCGGCTTGCAATCAGTCCCGCCTGGGCGTCGTAGGCCGGGCGGATGGCCGTGGAAAACTGCGGCGAGACACCGTAGAAGAAGTTGTTCAGTCGACGGTCGCCCCAGACCAGACTGCTGCTGGCTGAAAAGCTCCAGCCGGCCAGCGCGTCGCGCGTTTCATACGTTAGCTCGGGCTCAAACACCAGGCCTTGCGCACTCACGCCACTGTTGAATTCCAGCACGCCGCGCAAAGGCAACTCCATGCGTACCCGACTCGTCGCAGTGGGGCGTGCCAATGTCCATTTCAGGCGCGGACCGAACTCAAACAGAGTGCCCATGTCGGTCATGCCGGTGCGCGCCACATTGTCGGTGGAGCGCGACGGCAGGGACGCCGAGAAGCCGATATCAAGCTCAACATCGTTGGTGTGAACGACGCGTGCACCAATGCCGTTCCGGTCTGCGCGCAGCACCTCGCCGCGATAGATCAGATAGGGCAGGACGATGGCGCGGGTGCTGCGATCGCTCGCCGCCGGGTAGGACGGCGTAGAGGCAAACCCTCCAAGCAGCCCAGCTTCCCAAAGCGGTTGGGTCGAATCCTGAGCCTGCGCGATGATCGAAGTGGTCAGCAATCCCAGACCGATGGCAAGAGAGATTTTCATGAAAGCTGCATTGGAGTAAAGGGTGCTATTGAACCACGTATCGGGGAATTTTGACGGTGCCGCTCTTTACCATCCGGAAACCAAGCGCCTGCCGGTGCTTCCTACAATGGGCCCCATGAAAAAGTCATACTGGATTGTGGGTGTTCTGGGTGTCGCACTGCTGGGCTCGGGCACGTTTTGGTGGTGGAGTCAACGTTCGGCAGCCGACGCCGTGCAGTACCGCAGCGCCAAGATAGAGCGCGGCTCGCTGCTGGCCACGGTGTCGGCCAGTGGTGCGGTCAATCCGGTGACGCAGGTTTCAGTGGGCACCCAGGTGTCGGGCCAGATCAAGGACTTGCTGGTGGATTTCAATTCGGAGGTGAAGGCGGGTCAGTTGATCGCTGTGATCGACCCCGAAACCTTCGAGTACCGGGTCCGTTCGGCGCAGGCCGATGTGGACGCGGCGCGCGCCACGGTGCTGACGGCGCAGGCCAGTTCGGCTGCCAGCCGCGCCGGTGTCTCACGCGCTCAGGTGGACCTGATCGAGGCGCAGCGCGATCTGGATCGCAAGCAGATGCTGGTAGAAAAGCAGTTCATTACCCAGAGCGAGGCCGACAAGGCGCGTGCCCTGGTCAACACCACCACCGAAGCCCTGAAGTCAGCCCAGGCGCAGGTGGGCGTGACCGAGGCCCAAATCAAGAGTGCGCAAGCCAACGTGGCGCAGCGCGAAGCTTCACTGGCGCAGGCGCGCATCGACCTGGAACGCACGCGGATTACCTCGCCGGTCAATGGCATCGTGATCAAGCGCGCGATTGAAAAAGGGCAGACCGTGGCGGCCAGTTTGCAGTCGCCGGAGCTGTTCGTGATTGCGCAGAATCTGCAGGACATGCAGGTGGATGCCAGTATCGACGAGTCGGATGTGGGCCGTATCCGAACCGGCCAGAAAGCGACGTTCACGGTGGATGCTTTCCCCGGACAGACTTTTGAGGGTGAAGTGCGCCAGGTGCGCAAGGCGGCGCAAAACGTGGCCAACGTCGTGACCTACGTGGCGGTCGTGGGGTTCTCGAATGTGGGCGGCCGTTTGTTGCCGGGCATGACTGCCAATGTGCGCGTCGTTATTGAGTCGCGTGAAAACGTGCTGAAGATTCCCAACGCAGCGCTGCGCGTGCGCATTGCCGGCGTGGAGCCGGCCGCTGCGGCGTCGGCGCCGGGTGGTCGCGCCTCTGGTGCGAGCGTGGGGCAGGCCGGGAACTGGAGCTGGTTCAGTCTGGCGCAGGCACAGCCTGCTGGGGGCGGTGGTCTGGCGGCATTGCGCGAGCGGCTGCTGGCCGAACTGCAGCTGAGTACCGCGCAGCAGGCTCAGCTTGACGTGATCACCGCCGAGCTGCGTCCCAGGTTTGCCGCAATGCGTGAACTGCCGGAGGAGGCGCGCGCTGCGGCGCGCGAGAAAGTCAGCGCCGAGATGCGGGATCGGATCAGTGCCATGCTGACGCCGGCGCAGCGACTCAAGTATCAGGAGATGCAGGCCGGCGCTGCTGCTTCCGCATCCGCATCCGCCGTAGTGGCGCGTCCGGCTGCAGCGCCAGCCTCTGGCGCAAGCAAAGCCAGACCAGCGCCTGCACCCGGCACCACTGCCAGCGCGGCGCGCGCACCCGATACTGTGGCTGCGTCGCCGGCGGCGCCTGGTGGCAACCCGGCATCCGAGTTTCGCAATCGTGTCGTCTCTGAGCTTGCGATGAGCGCTTCGCAGACGGAAAAGGTCGATGCCATTTATGCCGAAGCCCGCTCGAAATTTGCAACGCTGCGTGAGTTGGCACCCGAAGAGCGCAGCAAGGCACGCGAGCGCATCAGCGCCGACATCCGAGCCCGCATCGGTGACCTGCTCACGCCTGAGCAGAAGCCCAAATATGCGGCTTTGGTGGCACAGGCAGCGGGCCGGCAGAATACGCGCGGCCGCATCTATCTGCTAGGCACCGAGGGCGAACCGCGCGCCTACAACGTCAGACTGGGCATCACCGACGGCACCAGTACGGAACTGCTGGTGGACCCGAACTCGCCGGATGCTGCTTTGTTCAAGGAGGGTGCGCTGGTCATCACGGGAACCGGCGCGCCGGGCTCGGCGCAGGCGCAGAACCGACCCGGCAGCAGCGGCCCGCGCATGCCCTTCTAAAACATGAATGCCCCCGTGAGTTCCTCGTTGATCGAGGCGCGTGATCTGGTCAAGACCTACACCATGGGCGAGCAGACCGTGCACGCTCTGCGCGGCGTTTCGCTGGACATCGCCGAGGGCGACTTCGTGGCCATCATGGGCGCTTCGGGCTCGGGCAAATCGACCTTGATGAACATTCTTGGTTGCCTGGATTTGCCGAGCACGGGCGAATACAGGCTGGCCGGTGAAGAGGTTGAGGCGATGGCGCAGGATCAACTGGCCTCCATCCGCAACCGGCGCATTGGTTTTGTCTTCCAGCAGTTCAACCTGTTGCCTCGCACCAGCGCGCTGGAAAACGTCGAACTGCCCATGGTTTATGCGGGCGTCAAGGCGGCGGAACGCCGCGTGCGTTCCCTGGCAGCGCTGCAGAGGGTGGGCTTGGCTGAACGCGGTGACCACACGCCCTCCGAGTTGTCGGGCGGGCAGCAGCAGCGGGTAGCGATCGCACGGGCCCTGGTCAACAATCCGCAACTGATTCTGGCCGATGAGCCGACCGGTGCACTGGACACCAAGACCAGCGAAGACATCATGCGACTGCTTACCGAACTCAATGCGCAGGGCATGACGGTGGTGATCGTTACCCACGAGAGCGACATTGCCAACTGGGCCCGGCGCAAACTGGTGTTTCGGGATGGTGAGATCGTCGAGGACGTGCGACAGCAAGGTGGTCCGGCCGCGAGCCAGGGCGCAGTCGTCCCGTGATTTTTGATGTCATCCCGG
>QYPX01000141.1 GCA_007280205.1 Comamonadaceae bacterium | reverse complement strand
GCTGCAAGACCCAGGGCGTAGCCATCATGAGCATGACCCGCCCCGTGGATCTGGCCGCGCGTGGCGCACGCAAGGTGGAAACCGCCCCCGACTTTGTGGTGGACGAAGCAGTAGCGAAATTCACTGCGATGTTTGAGGCACCCAATCAAGTAATGTAGATTTGAATCACGGCCCAAAGGGTTTGGTCCATATCACTTGGGGTTCGCGATGCGAAGCTGACGAATGGTTTCCGCGTCAGGTTTACCGGTCGCAGCGATACCATTTTCTTGTTGGAACTTCTTCAACGAGTCAACGGAATTTTTTCCCATCTTGCCGTCAGCTTTGCCTTTGAGATACCCCAGATCAATCAACTTCTGTTGAATGTCAGTTGCCGTCATCGTCCCCACGCCAACATCCGCTTTGGAAAAGTTCCTTTGGCTTTGCGGTACGGGGTCTTGTTGAACCGGGAGTGTGCCTGTAGCAGCTGTTTGCGCCGGTGTCGTTGACACGGTTGCCACCTTCTTATCCGTTTAACTTCGTGCGGATGGTTCCGACCATGCCGTTGCAAGCATCGAAAAAAGCGGCGGCGATAACCTTGCCCTCAGCTGTATTTCGATAGGCACCCATGGTGGCCAATCCGCCACTTCCTGCGCAAAAGCCACCTATCGACAGATCGGATTCAATGGCTTTCAGAAATGAATCGTTCATGCGTGCCTCCTCAATGTTGATTTATCGATTTCTCTTGATTAATCAACGCAATGTGTTGACATACAACACATTACATCATTCAACAAATAAAACCGTATGTCAGCACTTTGGGGTAATCCAAAGGCGTGAGGCATGCAACTAAAAATGAGAGCAACGAGTCAACCGGATATCGGGAAAACCCTTGGCCGGGCGATTGCCGGCAGGCGCAAAACGCTGGCGTTCAGCCAGAACGACCTTGCTGGCATGATTGAAGTGGATGTCGAGACAATTTCCCGCTTCGAGCGCGGCACCGTGCTGCCCTCGCTACGGCGGCTGTGGCGCGTGGCCGAAGTGCTGCAAGTGAGCCTGAGTGAATTGTTGTCACAAGCCAGCCAGTTACCTGACGATCAGACGCAAAAGTTGCTGGCAATCGTGCGCGACCTCAGCGAAAAAGATCAACAACTGCTGCTCGATTTCGCCCATCTACTGCGAAATCGGTAGCCGCTTTTTATCAGCGCTTCGTCAGTAGGTAATCGCCATGGACGGCACATCGACCCGGATCATGGGCTTTTTCAAGGCGCCGTGAACCGCCTTCACGTAGTCGGCTGCCCATTTTTCGTTCTCGAACCAGCTCGCGCCGGCGGCCTCCGTCACCCGCAGCACCTTGTCGGCCGTCAGTACCTTGCCGCTGGCACGCAGCGGTTCGCACTCCAGTGCCGTGAACTGGGCATCGAGCCAGGCGCGGGCCACATCGTGCGCCATCGGCGGCCCTTCTTCCACGTGAAAATGGAATTCAACGCCTTTGTCCAGATAAACGAGTATTTGACTGCGCATAAAGTACCTTTCTTTCAATACCCTGAAGTTTCGCCGAATTCGTGCCGAAAATCTGGACCGGTCGCGCGAATTTACTTGATTTTGGCGCGTGGATGCGCTGCGTCATAGGCCTTGGCCAGGTGCTGGAAATCGAGCCGGGTGTAGACCTGTGTGGTGGTGATGCTGACGTGCCCGAGCAACTCCTGCACGCCACGCAGATCGCTGCTGGACTGCAGCAGATGGCTGGCAAAGGAGTGCCGCAGCATATGGGGGTGCACCGGCGTCACCAGTCCGGCCTGCAGGCTGCGCAGCCGCAAGCGCTGCCAGATCGATTGGGAACTCAGGCGCGTGCCCTTGCGGCCCATGAACAGCGCCGCCTGCGCCGTGTGACTGCCAGAGGGGTCGCGCACAGCCAGCCAGTGCTGCAGTGCCGCCAGCGCCTTGCCTCCCACCGGCACGGTGCGCCGCTTGGAGCCCTTGCCCAGAACATGTGCCTCGCCAGCCTGCAAGTCGATCCAACCACGCGCGCCGGCACTGGCCTGGACGTCCAGACCCGTCAACTCACCGACCCGCAGACCGCCGCCGTAGAGCAGTTCCACCATGGCGGCGTCGCGCGCTTCCAGCCAGGGATCGGCGCTCTCACTCTGAAAACTGGCGAGCTGCACGGCCTGATCCACACTCAAGGCTTTTGGTAGGGGCTTGCCCGCCTTGGGCGCACGCACATCCTGCACCGGGTTGCTGGCCACCAGGCCCTGACGCCCCAGCCAGATGTAAAAACCCCGCCAACCTGACAGGATCAGGGCAATCCCGCGGCCAGTGCGCCCAGCCCCGTGCATCTGCGCGACCCAGCGCCGGATATGGCTGTTTTGTACCTGAAGGAGTTCAACTTCAGCCTGTGTAGCAAAGCCAAGAAGCTTCTGCAAATCGAGCGAATAAAGCTCCACCGTACGCTCGGCCAGTCGCTTTTCGACCCGCACGTGTTCCAGGTATCGCTCGACAACGTTGACCCCCACGCTTGCCACTTCGTGGGCAATCGGGGTCAGAGCCCGATTTCGTTGGAGATCGCCTTGTTCCGCTTGCATGTGTGGTCCTGAATCGGGGTCTGACCCCAATTATTTACCTCAATCTGGACAGGGCGGCACTGGCCAGTTCGGCAATGCGCGCCAGAAAGTCGGTGCCCATGGTGCTATTGAAGCGCTGCGCATCGGGCGAGGCCAGCACCAGCAGGCCAAAAGCGGGAACGCTGCCGCCAATCGGCCCCTCGCGCAGCGGCAGCATGGCCAGCGAACTGGCTGAGAGGGGCTCGGCCAGCCAGGCCGCCGCCTCAAAACCGGTATTGACGCCGCAAAACGGTTCCGTGAGGGACGAGGTGAACAGTTTCACGTCCTCGCTCACGCCACCGGCAAAAGCGGCCTGGGCAAAGACCGGCGCCACGTCCCAGACCTTGATGGCCACCTGCGGCACCGAGAAATGCTCGGCAATCTGCTCGGCGAGCAGGTCAGGCAGGCGCAGCGGGTCGTTCACGCGAAACAGGCTTCCGGCCCAATTCATGAGCCGGTCTGACAGCATCGCGTTTTCGCTGCCGTTGCGAATCATGTCCATGATGCGGTGCTCCAGCGACTTGATCTTTTCTCGCAGCAAGCTGGCCTGCCGCTCCTGCAGGCTGACCGCGCGCGCACTGTGCGGGCTGCTGAGTTGCACGGTTGCCAGCAACTCGGCGTGGCGTTCGAAAAAGTCAGGCGTATTGACCAGAAAGTTGGCAATATCGTCTTCGGTGATGGGATGGGTAAATGAAGTGCTCATAAGTGGTCCGGTAAATCGATCTCGCCATGAAAAACTGTCGTCGCCTGCCCTGTCATCAGGACACTCGTGCCGGGTCCGTCCCAGCACAGGCCAAGCTTGCCGCCACGAGCCTGCACTTCGACACTGCCGTCGAGCAGTCCAAGCCGGATACCGGCAACCACCGCCGCGCAAGCGCCCGAGCCGCAAGCCAGGGTCTCACCCGCACCGCGCTCAAAGACCCGCAACCGAATCTGGCCGCGGTCCACGACCTGCATGAAGCCGACGTTGACGCCGCGCACAAAAGCCGGGTGCTTCTGCACCAGCGGACCCCTTGTTTGCACGGGTGCCACATCCACATCGTCCACCAGCAGCACGGCATGCGGATTTCCCATCGACAGAACGGCTGCCAGCACCGTGCTGGACGGCAGGCCCGGCGCCAGTTCCAGCGGCCATAGCTGCCAGGCGCCGTAGACCAGGGCTGGCGCAGCGCCGCCGTCAAACGGGACCGCGCTCAATTCAAACACCGGCTCGCCCATGTTGACGACGACGCGGCCATCTGGCAGCAGACGAGGTTCAATCACGCCGGCCAGCGTCTGCACCCGAATGGTGTCCTTGCTGCAGAGGCCCCGATCGCGAACAAAACGGGCAAAACAGCGCGCACCGTTGCCACACTGCTCGACCTCGGCGCCATCGGCGTTGTGGATGATGTACTGAAAGTCAATGCCGGCCGCAGGAGACGGGCGCACTGTCAGGATCTGGTCGGCCCCGACGCCAAAGTGCCGGTCCGCCAGCAAGCGGTAATGCGCGCTGGTCAGCCCGAACTGGCCAGCGGTTTCGTCAAGCACCACAAAATCGTTGCCGGCGCCCTGCATTTTGGTGAAACTGATTCGCATCGGCGAATTATCCCTTTATCCTTGGGTCAATCTTGAAAGAAAACCATGCGCATCCCTGACTGGACCCCAAGCCTCAAACCGCAGCCGCAAGCGCTGGTCGATGCGTTTCTGGAGCGCCGCAAGGGCAGCTTGCTCAACCTCGACAAAGCCCTGCTCTGGAGCGAGCCGCTGGCGCGCGGCTGGAATGTCTTTCTGAAGGCGGTGCGCACTGAACTTTCTACCAGTCGGCGCCTGCGCGAGCTCGGCATCTGTACCGTCGCACTGCTGACTGGCGCCGACTACGAATACCGGCACCACGCACCCGATTTTCTGGCCGCTGGCGGCAGCCAGGCGCAGCTCGACGCCCTGCAGGCCTTCGTCACATCCGACCCGCGTGGCCTGCCCACTGGCACCGCACTCGATGAGCTTGACCGCCTGGTGATCCAGTACGCCGCGCAAATGACGCTGGACGTGAAAGTCAGCGACGCGGTCTTTGCGTCGCTGCGCCAGCACTTCGACACCACCCAGATCGTCGAGCTGACCAGCGCCATTGCCAGCTACAACATGGTCGCGCGCTTTCTGGTGGCACTGCAAATCACACCGGAATCTAATCAGCTTTGATATTGTTGTCCTTCACCACCTTGCCCCAGACATCCATCTGACGCTCGATAAAGACGCGCGCCGCGTCTGAACTGCCAGCCACCACATCAATGCCCTGTGCATCCAGCCGCTTGGCAACGTCGGGCTGGCGCAGGATCTTGTTGAGTTCCTCGTTCATGCGCTTGAGAATTTCCGGTGGTGTTTTAGCTGGCGCGAGCACCGCCCACCAGGCTGGCGCGTCAAAACCGGCAAAACCGCTCTCAGCCATGGTCGGCACGCCCGGCAGATGGGGTGAGCGTGCACTCGTTGTAACCGCCAGCGCACGCACGCGCTTGCTGTCGATGTGAGGCTTGACCAGAAATACCGAGCCGATCGCCAGCGGCACATGGCCAGCCAGGGCGTCGTTCATCAGCGGTCCCCCGCCCTTGTACGGAATGTGCTGGAATTCCATGCCGCCACTTTTGGCCAGCAAGGCCATCGCCAGATGACCCAGGCTGCCAGAGCCAATCGAACCATAGTTGGCCCCGCTCTTCAACTTGGCTGCGGCCACGACATCGGCAAAAGTCTTGAAGTTGGACTCGGTCTGGGTTGCCAGCACCATGGCCCCGGTACCTATCAGCAGCACCGGCGTCAGGTCTTTCTTTGAGTCAAAAGGCAGCCCGGGAATCAGGCTCGGATTGACGCCGTGTGTATCAAACACCACGGCAAAGGTATAGCCGTCGGGTGGCGCCGCCGCCACCGCAGCAGCACCGATGGAGCCCGACGCGCCACCCTTGTTTTCCACAATCACGCTTTGCCCGAGTTGCACCGACAAGGGTTGCGCCAGCAAACGCGCTACCTGATCGACCGAGCCACCCGGAGGAAACACCGCGATCAGTTTGATCGGCTGCTTGGTCGGCCATGCCTGAGCCAGTGCGACTGGCGGCGCGGCCAGACAGGCGGCGGCGAAAATTGAAAATACCAGACTCTGAATTTGACGCTTCATTGACGATCTCCAGTAAACACCCAACAGTTTGCTGCAGAGGATACGCTGGCAGATGGTCCTTGGCTCTCGGGGTTTACGCAAACATCGCGCGGGCGACACCCGGTTCGCCGATTTTGGCTGTAAATTCAGACCATGGCGCGTTCTACCCAACTCCTGCACCCTCAGCGCACACCTGTGCCGACCCGACCCGCGGCCACCGTGCTGCTGTTGCGCGACACCGCCGATGGCATTGAAGTGCTGATGACACGGCGCTCCATGAAAGCCAGTTTTGCTCCGGGCGCTTACGTCTTCCCGGGAGGCGGCGTTGACGCACTGGACGCGGCCAGTCACGCCCAGGCTAGCCGCCGCGCTACCCAAAGTGAACTGCACCTGACGCAAGCCATTGCCGCCATCCGCGAGAGTTTCGAAGAACTGGGCGTGCTGCTGGCGCGCCGCCACGATGGCGCGCCGGCCGACCACAGCGATATTGCGGCACTGGACCGCTCGCACCCGTTTGCCGCGCAGTGCCAGAGCCGGGGCCTGATGCTGGCCGCTGACGAGGTGTTTGTGCTGGCCCACTGGATGACCGACCGCGATCTGCCGCGCCGCTTTGATGTGCCCTTTCTGGTGGCCCGCATGCCCGAGGGGCAAACCCCGGTGGCCGACGAAGCCGAGCAGTTCGAGCCGGTCTGGGTGCGCCCCGCCGACGCCCTGAAACGTCATCGGGAAGGCCAGTTTTTCATCATCTTTCCGACCATACGCACGCTCGATCGGCTGCTCGCCTACCAGTCCGTAGCGGCCGTCCTGCAGGCCTGCGCCGCCACCGAGCAGCCGCTATGGACCAGTTGCCCGCGCGCCGGCCTGCTTGGCGGCCACGAGGCACGCTACATGGAGCAGGACCTGCCCTATGGCGAACTGGCACTGGTCTGCCCGGATGGACAGATCGCGCACGCGCTGGACTGGCAGTGCGAAGTGCCGGTTGCCCTGCTGAAGAACGTGCAGCGCCTGACAGCACCGAACCCTGGCCCGATGACCGGCCCCGGCACCAACAGCTACCTGGTCGGCGACCCGAACACCGGCTATATCGCCATCGACCCGGGACCGGCCGACACCGAACATCTGGAAAAGCTCTGGCGCGCCGCGGGTGGCGACATCCGCATGATTGTCTGCAGCCATTCGCACCCGGACCACTCCCCCGGCGCAGCGCCGCTGCAGGCCCTGTGCACGCCCCGACCGCCAATTCTGGGCCTGCCCTCGCAGCCCAGCGCGCGCCAGCACAGCCAGTTCACTCCCGAGCACGCGCTTGCCCATCTGCAATTGTTGAAGCTGTCAGGGCAGACGCAGGATGGCGAGGTGACGCACACGCTGCAGGTGCTGCACACACCGGGCCACGCTGCCAACCACCTGTGCCTGGTGTTGCTGGAAGACCAGCTGCTGTTCAGCGGCGACCACATCCTGTGCGGCAGCACGACCGTGATTGACCCGCCCGACGGCGACATGACGCTGTACCTGGAATCCCTGGACCTGCTGAGCGCCGCCTGCGCGCAGCACGGTATCGAGTTCATCCTGCCGGCGCATGGTTATGTCATGGGAGGCTATGAGGGCGAAGCGGCCAAGGCCATCGCGCGCTTGAAGGCGCATCGCTTGCAGCGCGAAGCCAAGATCATGCGGGTCATGCAGGCACTGCCGCAAGGCTCGCTGGACGACTGGGTGGCGCAGGCCTATGACGACGTACCCGAGCGCATGTGGCCAGTCGCCAAGCGCTCGCTGCTGGCGCATGTGGCGCGGATCGAAGGCACTTTGTCGCTGAACGATTGACCGGGGTGGTTCTTTTAGCGCATTGCCAACTACCGTTTCAGACACCAGGCGGCGGTCTAGATCTGTTGATCGACGAGTTTGCCGTCGGCCAGGCGCAAACGTCTGGATAGGGACACCGCAAGCGTACGGATCACTCTGGCAGCGGTACTTGGTACGTCCGACTCCATCTTGCTCAGTGAGTCTCTTGACAGGATCAGCAGGACACAGTCCTGCGCCGCCACGCATGTGGCCGAGCGGTACTCGCCATCAAGCACCGCCATTTCCCCGAATACCCGGCCTGTACGCAGCATCGTGATCTCGACCAGGTGTCCATCCGAATCTAGTTTGGTGACGGAAATATTGCCGGCACTGACGACGCACATGAATGTGCCAATGTCGCCTTCCTGGAAGATGATTTCACCCTTGTTGATCGTCACCGCGCGAAAATAGCGTGCAACTGATCGAAGATCGACGGTCTGAAAGTCGCGAAACAGACTGGACTCCAGCAACATGCCGGCAACTTCGTTTATGGTGAACGTGCATTCTTGCATATACCGGCGCTCCAATATTGCCGAGGTCGGCGCGAATTCATGCCGCCCGACTTCGGCGGCAATGATAGCCCAGGATCTTCGTCATGCCTGACGCTCAGTGTTGGCGATCTACCTCCTCCAAACCGGGTATTGGAGGCTACCCGACATAGAAGACACCAAGGGTTTTCCCTTGCCTCGTTTGTGGGATTTACAGCTTTCAAGGAATTCTTGACACTTGAGCCAATGCTGCTGTCACGACACACGAGGGGAAAAAGGGTAATGAAAGAACGGTCTATGAAGCAACACAGAAACTATGCGGCCATTCGTGTTTGTACGGCCATTGATCGATTTCTTGCTTCTGCATCGGACGCGGAAAGAGAACGAACCAACAAATGGGTGTTGGTGTGGCAAAAGCGCCTTGCCATGCTAAGAGAGACGGGCGTCGCGCCAAGAAACAAGGGCGACATAGAGTTTCGACCATGACAAGACCTGCCACCAAGACCAAAATACTAGACGATGGATTGCGTTACAAATCCAAAGTACTGGGTTCTCCCTTCGTTGCTGCAACTTCCTTCCGGGCACCAACCATGTCCTGCTTTTTATGCGGCATCCATCGTGCTCGCTCTCTGATGGTGACACGCAAGGTACTTGGGAAATCACAGGCGGTTTGTTCGCCATCGTGCAAATCGCCCGAATAGGAATCACTTAAGGCACTCAATCCAGTGCCCCTTGAGGTCATCTCAAAGCGAGCCGAGAAGCGCAACTGCTCAGGAGTGGTGTCGCCACTTCAGGCGCACAAACCAGCTCACCGTGCGGACACCAACCATGGTTAACATCCATGCCATGACTGCACACGTGAACCCACCACCTGATACACCACGTTCCGACGAACGACTGGCCAAACGCGTGGCTGCCATGCTGGCGTGTTCGCGCCGTGAGGCCGAGCAGTACATCGCCGGTGGCTGGGTGAGGGTGGACGGCAAGGTGGTGGAAGAGCCGCAATTCAGGGTGCTGCAGCAAAAGATTGAGGTCGACCGCGACGCCAGCCTGATCGGCGACGGTGCGGTAACCCTGCTGCTGCACAAGCCGGCAGACTGCCCCGACGGGGCCGCCACTCTGGCACTGCTCAGACCGGACAGGCAAATGGCCAATGATCCATCGGCCGTTCGCGCACTCAAGCGGCACTTTGCCGGCTTGAATTCACTGGTCACGCTGGAAACCGGGGCCAGCGGCTTGCTGGTATTCAGCCAGGACTGGCGCGTGGTGCGCAAGCTGACGGAAGATGCCGACCTTGTCGAACATGAAGTCATTGTCGAAATCGAAGGCCAGGTCAGCAGCGACGTACTCGATCGACTGAACCGCGGTTTGAGTGCTGATGCCAAGCCTTTGCCGCGCGTGCGGGTCAGTGTCAACAGCGGCAATGAGACCTCCAGCAAGCTGCGCTTTGCCGTCAAAGGCAGCCATCCCGGTCTGCTGGCGTATTTGTGCGAGCGCCTTGGTCTGAAAATTCTCGGGATGAAGCGCCTGCGCGTCGGGCGCGTTGCCATGGGACAGTTGCCGGTCGGGCAGTGGCGCTATTTGCAGAGCCATGAGCGCTTCTAAAGCCCGGGGCAGCTGTGGCGCCGACGGCAAGTAAAAATATTCGATAATCGAAACCAGCTCTGATTTGGATCCACTTATGTTTTTGCGCTCTTTCAAATTGTTCGTCGCCGCCCTGGCTGCGGCGCTTGTGCTTTTGTCAGTGGGCTGCGGTAACGGCGAACCGGCACCCGCGCCCACCGGGCTGGCCGTCAGCGCGGGAGAGTCCAGCGCGACCGTGACATGGAGCATGACAGACGGCGTTGAGTACTGGCTGTTTTTTGGTCCGAGCAGCGTCGCGCCAGCGACGACTTCATCGATGCAGGGCTGGTTTGGCCTGCCCGGCGGCAACGTGCTGCTCAAGGCAAGCTCCCCCTACGTCGTGACGGGTCTGCCCAATGGGCTGGATTATTCGTTTTCAGTCAACGCCCGGACCGATGGCGGCCCGGGTGGACCGGGCAGCAGCGCCGTCACGGTAACGCCCCGCATCGCCGGCGCCAGTTGGCTAGCCAGCGGCGCCGTCTCTGCTGCACCGGACTTGCGCAGCGTCACCTTTGGCGCCACTACCGGCACTACTACCACGGTGCCGGTCAACACCTACGTGGCAGCAGGCACGGGCGGCGCCATCTATTCCAGCCTTGACGGCGCCACCTGGAGTGCCGTCAATTACGCCAGCAGCCGCAACATCAACGCTGCGGGCTACTTCGGCACCTTCAAGCTGGTCGGCGATGGTGGACTGGTGCTGCTCAGCTCCGACGCGGCCAGCTGGACCCCGCAAACCAGCGGCACGACACAGAACCTGTATGCGATTGCCAGCAACTTCCTGAGTTTGAACGTCGCCGTGGGCGCCAATGGCACCATCATCAGCAGCGCGGACGGCATCACATGGACAGCAGCCACCAATTCAGGGACCACGCGCGACCTGTACGCAGTCACCTACGCAGCGTACGGCAGTGGCCTGTGGCTGGCTGTAGGAGCCGGCGGCACCATGGTGCAAAGTACCGACGGCCTGACATGGACCAGCGTTGCCAGCAACACCCTGGCAGATTTGCGCGGCATCACCTACGGCACGGTGCTTTCGACATCGACCACCGGAGAGATCGTCGCAACGTCGAAATTCGTAGTCGTCGGCGCGGCCGGCACTGTCCTGAGCAGCGCCGATGGCGCCACCTGGTCGACACAAACACTGGCGGGTGCCGGCAACCTCAATGCCGTGACCTACGGCGCACAATACGTCACCGTTGGCGCTGGCGGAAAAGTATTCATCAGCGCAGATGGGGTCAGCTGGACGCCTGCCGCGTCCGTGACCAGCCAAAATCTTTACGCCGTGGTGCGCGCTGTGCTGGCCTACTCGGCAGTCGGTGCCGCTGGCACCAATCTGCTTTCGAAATAACTCGGCCCGACCGCCCCGCCCTGGCGCTGGGCGCGAAGGCGCTCGCTCATCCAGCCAAGCAGGTCCAGCCACATCTGGCGGATCTCGGCGTCGCGCGGCGTACGCGTTGCGTTGGGCAGTTCGATCGTCACCACCGGCACGCCGCTGTGCACTCCGCCATAGTTGCCGAGCGAGCCCGGATAGATGCCTACCTGATGCAGGTACAGGCTGCCAAGGCGCTTGGGTGGCACCGCAGGGCCGTCGAAATCGAGCACACCGTAGGGCGCGTGAATGCTGACAATCAACTGCGGTTTGAAGTCCCTGATCTGCTCATGCAAAAAGCGCGACTCGGGCTCGGACAGCGACTTGGCGCCGGGATAGCGGCGCGGGTCTTTGCGGGTGCGCTTTTCCCAGTACTGCCTGGCTTCACGATCCCAGTTGGGTGTCGAAAAATTGCGGTTCAGATCGACACCATGCCCATTCACGCGACGTGGCGGCTGGTGGAAGATTCCGTCCGGATTGAGCACTGGCACAAAACGCCAATGCACCGTCTTGGCGCTGGCAACAGGCAGTTGCCCTGCCAGCCTGAGCCAATGAAACGCCACCGACGCCGAGGACGGCTCATCGCCGTGGATGGCGCCCACCACCAGCACACGCAACGTAGCCTGCTCGGGTTTGACATCACGCATCCAGAGCGTTCGTCCCAGTACCGAGCGGGCCGCCGTGGGCTGCAGTCTGGCGGACTCACACAGTTCGCGCTGCACGTTGGGCAGCCGTGCCGCAAAGTCGGCGCAGGGCGCGGCTGCCTGGACACTTTGGACCGTCAGCAGCGAAGCCAGCAACAAGGGCTTGAGGCAAGGCACAGGCATGCGAGGGAGTTTACCCGCCGGGGTAAAAGTGTGAAGCCCACCGATAAGCCGGATTCTGTGCAACCACCGGACCTTGCGGACCGGCAGAAGTGACTGCCATTACTCTGGGCCGCTGGTCACCCAGCGGCTCGGTGCTACCTACCCGCACACTCCGGGGGCCCCGTCAACGTGTGCCTACTTGGTATTGCTGCGCGTAGAGATTGCCCGTTTCACCTTTGGGCTCGTGCCACAACTTGCGTTGCGTCCGAGTCCAAAACTCGTCTCTGTTGCTCTGATCCTCACCTTATACCTGTGGCTTGCGCCACAGGCTTTCAGTGGACAGCTGTTAGCTGCTACGCTGCCCTGTGCAGTCCGGACGTTCCTCCAGTGCGCCCTTTCGGGTGATGCACCAGCGGCAGTCTGGCGGGCTTCACACGGGCGATTATCCACTCCTGAGACAATGGCGCCACCATGATCCGCCTGACCGAGCTGAAACTGCCGCTGGAGCACGCAGCCGACGCGCTTCCCGCACTGATAGCGCGCACACTGGGCATTGCCAGCGCGGAGTTGGGTTCATTCACGGTTTTTAAGCGCAGCATCGACGCACGCAAGAGTGACTTGATTCAGGTGTACATCGTTGATCTGAGCCTGGAGGCAGCGCTGGAGGAAACGCTGCTGGCAAGGTTTGCTGGCGATCCGCACATCTTCGCAGCACCAGACCTGGTGTATCACCCGGTGGCTCAGGCGCCAGCCGATTTCGGCCCACGGCCTGTGGTGGTCGGCTTTGGTCCCTGCGGCATTTTTGCCGCCTTGATCCTGGCGCAAATGGGCTTCAGGCCGATCGTGCTGGAGCGCGGCAAGACGGTGCGTGAACGTACCCAGGACACCTGGGGTCTGTGGCGCAAACGTGAGCTCAACCCGGAGTCGAACGTGCAGTTTGGCGAGGGTGGGGCCGGCACTTTTTCCGACGGCAAACTCTACAGCCAGATCAAGGACCCGCGCCACCTCGGGCGCAAGGTGATGAACGAGTTTGTCAAGGCCGGCGCACCGCCCGAGATTCTGGTCGATGCGCATCCGCACATCGGCACCTTCAAACTGGTCAAGGTGGTGGAGAACCTGCGCCGGCAAATCATTGCGCTGGGTGGTGAAATCCGCTTTCAGCAGCGCGTTAGCGATGTACTGATTGAAGACGGGCCGCAGGGTCGCCAACTGCGCGGCCTGACGGTTCTGAACCTAGCCAGCGGCGAGTCCTATGAATTGCGTGCTGACCAAGTGGTGCTGGCGCTGGGTCACAGTTCGCGTGACACCTTCGCCATGCTGCACGAGCGCGGCGTGGCGATGCAGGCCAAGCCTTTTTCGATTGGCTTTCGCATCGAGCATCCGCAAAGCGTGATCGACCGCGCACGCTGGGGTCGCCACGCGGGCAACCCCAAGTTGGGTGCGGCCGACTACAAGCTGGTGCACCATGCCAGCAATGGGCGCTCGGTTTACAGTTTCTGCATGTGCCCGGGCGGCACCGTGGTCGCAGCCACCTCAGAGATCGGTCGCGTTGTCACCAACGGTATGAGCCAGTACTCGCGCAACGAGCGCAACGCCAACGCCGGTATCGTGGTCGGCATCGACCCGAGCGACTACCCCGTGACCGACGGCTTGCAACAGCACCCGCTCGCCGGCATCGTGCTGCAGCGCCAGCTTGAATCGCAGGCCTATGTGCTGGGCGGCTCCAACTACGACGCGCCGGGGCAACTGGTGGGTGACTTCATCGCCGCTCGCGCCTCGACGCGGCTAGGTGGCGTGGAGCCTTCGTACAAGCCCGGCGTTTTGCTCGGCGACCTGCGCGCGGCGCTACCTGATTACGCAATCAGCGCCCTGCGTGAAGCGCTACCTGCTTTCGCTCGCAAGCTCAAGGGCTTCGATATGCCGGACGCGGTGCTGACCGGTGTGGAGACCCGCACCTCCTCGCCCCTGAAAATGCCGCGCGGCGAAGACTTTCAAAGCAGCAACACACGCGGACTCTATCCGGCCGGCGAAGGCGCCAGCTATGCCGGGGGCATTTTGTCGGCAGGCGTGGACGGCATCAAGGTGGCCGAAGCGCTGGCCAGAAACGCTGGCGCCCTATCGCCGCCATTGAGATAAACAATCAGGGATTGCCTCTTCCTTGGTTATCATTTACCTCAATGAGTTTTGCTCATTCGATAGTTTTTTCACCACTCGCTAAAGGAAATACCATGTCTCTGATCAATACCCAAGTCCAGCCTTTCAAGGCCCAAGCCTTCCACAACGGCAAATTCGTTCAAGTGTCCGATGACTCGCTCAAAGGCAAGTGGTCGGTTCTGATTTTCATGCCGGCCGCTTTCACCTTCAACTGCCCGACCGAAGTGGAAGACGCAGCCGACAACTACGCCGAATTCCAGAAGGCAGGTGCCGAGGTGTATATCGTCACCACCGACACGCACTTTTCACACAAGGTGTGGCATGAGACTTCCCCTGCGGTGGGCAAGTCCAGATTCCCGCTGGTTGGCGACCCGACGCACCAGCTGACACGCGCTTTTGGCGTGCACATCGACGCAGAAGGCCTGGCCCTGCGCGGCACCTTCATCATCAACCCCGAAGGCGTGATCAAGACCATGGAAGTCCACGACAACGCCATCGCTCGTGACGTCAAGGAAACGCTGCGCAAGCTCAAGGCCGCTCAGTTCGTCGCCAACAACCCGGGCCAGGTTTGCCCGGCCAAGTGGAACGAAGGCGCCAAGACCCTGACCCCGTCGCTGGACCTGGTCGGCAAGATCTAAGCAGACCCTCTGCTGGAGGGGGTGCGCTTGTGCTGCGCCCCTTCTGTCAGAGGGTTTGCAGCTCGGCGCTTCCTGCGCCACTGAAGGCCCCCGCTTAAAGGAAAAATCATGCTTGATGCACCAATGAAGACCCAGCTCGAAGGCTACCTGCAGAATCTGCGCACGCCGATTCGCCTGATCGCATCGCTGGACAGCAGCGACAGAGCAAGCGAGATGCGTGAACTGCTGGTGGAAATTGCCAGTCTGTCTGACAAGGTGAGCCTCGATGAATCCGGCAGCGATGGGCGCAAACCCTCGTTCGTGATCGCCAGGGAGGGCGAGACACGCGGCGTGCGCTTTGCAGCCATCCCGCTGGGTCACGAATTCACTTCGCTGGTGTTGGCCCTGTTGTGGACAGGTGGTCACCCGCCCAAGGTGAGCCCCGAAGTCCTTGAGCAGATCAGGGCGCTCGACGCCGAGATGAACTTTGAGGTCTACATGTCCTTGTCCTGCCATAATTGCCCCGACGTGGTGCAGGCGGCAGCACTCATGGCGATCTACAACCCCAAAATTCAGACGGTCGTGATCGACGGCTCCCTGTACCAGGCGGAAGTGGACGCACGCCAGGTCATGGCCGTGCCCATGGTCTTCATGAACGATGCATTGTTTGGTTCCGGTCGCATGACGCTGGAAGAGATTGTGTCCAAGCTCGACAGCAACTCGGGTGCGCGGGAGGCCAGCAAACTGAATCAAAAGGATCCCTTCGATGTATTGATCGTGGGTGGCGGCCCCGCCGGTGCCGCAGCGGCCGTCTACGCAGCGCGCAAGGGCATCCGCGTTGGCGTGGTGGCGGAACGCTTTGGCGGCCAGGTGAACGACACCATGGCGATTGAAAACTACATCTCGGTGCTCGAGACCGACGGTCCCAAATTCGCGGCAGCACTGGAAGCCCAGGTTCGCCACTACGAAGTGGACATCATGAACCTGCAGCGCGTCAGCAAGCTGGTTCCTGCCGCCAACCCCGGCGACTTCACGCAAGTGCATATGGCGAATGGCGGTGTGCTCAAGGCAAGCAGCGTCATCCTGTCCACCGGGGCGCGCTGGCGCAATGTCAACGTGCCGGGTGAAGCGCAGTACAAGAACAAGGGCGTGGCCTACTGCCCGCACTGCGACGGCCCGCTGTTCAAAGGCAAGCGCGTCGCGGTGATTGGCGGCGGCAATTCCGGTGTCGAAGCGGCGATTGATCTGGCTGGCGTGGTCGAACACGTCACGCTGGTGGAATTTCTCGATGTGCTCAAGGCCGATGCCGTGCTGGTGAGCAAGCTCAAGAGCCTGCCCAACATCACCATCCACGTGAACGCCCAGACCACCGAGATCACCGGCGACGGTCACAAGGTCAACGGCCTGCGTTACCGCGATCGCGCCAGCGAGGTGGAGCGCTTTGTCGAACTTCAAGGCGTGTTCGTTCAGATCGGTCTGGTGCCCAATACCGAGTTTTTGAAAGGCACTCTGGAATTGAGCCGTTTCGGCGAGATCGTGGTCGATACCAAGTGCCATACCAGTCTGCCGGGTGTCTTCGCTGCGGGCGATGTGACCACCGTACCCTACAAGCAGATCGTCATCGCCGCCGGTGAGGGCGCCAAGGCTGCCTTGAGTGCGTTTGACTATCTGATTCGTCGCCCGGCAGCGGCAGCAACAGTAAAAGCAGTTGAAGGTGCTGCGGCGTCTTGAAGTTTCCGGAATTGGCTGCACCGTTCTAGCCGTGGCGTCTGATGCATACGGCTGTTGTAGGTCTGAGCCTCAGGCATTCTTGAGTCGAGGGTGCGGCAGCGGATGACTCCGCGACTGTCCCCCGCCCTATGGGCTCCTCCTTTATGTCGCTGCGTCACCCACTACCGCACCCTCTGCACGAGTACCTGTGGTTCGCGCACTTCGAATACCACCGCTGCACGCAGGATCTGGTCGCTGGGGCGCTCAGCGCAGCGGCATAAAGGCGGAGGCCGAAGGCCGGGGGACAGCCGCGGAGCTGAGTGCCCCGGCGGCCAGATCCATCCGCCCGGCATACCGAACTCAGCCCGAAGTTGACTGCGCCGGACGCGTTGCACCCCAGAGCCCGACCAGACAGAGCACCATGCCAGCGCTAGATACCAGCGTTGGTCGCCAGCCCTCAAACAGCGCCGACATCAGCAGCGCCATCGGCGGAATCACCAGGCCGGTCAGCGCTGCGCGCCCGGGACCCTGCCGCTTGGCCAGACTGAAGTAAAGCAGAAACGCCGCCACCGAACCCAGCGCGCTCAGGTAGACAAGTGAGATCCAGTAGCTCGGGCGCGGGTCGAGATGAAACTCCACGCCGCCGAGCGTCGCAATCAGCATCAGCGTGAGTGCGCCGTATCCCATGCTCCAGGCCAGCAAAGGAATGAGCGAGGCGCCACGACGCGTCAAACGCAGCGTCAGCATATTGCCAATGGAGGCAAAGGTCACAGCCATCAAACCCAGACCAACGGCGCCGAGCACGCCGACACCCTCGCGGGCCGCAGCAATCGCAGGCCAGAAGATCAGCACAATGCCCGCCACGCCAATCGCGCCCGACAGTGCAAAGCGCCGGCTGATCGATTGACCAAAGCACAGGGCGCCACCGATCGCATTGGTAAAAATCATCAGGGAGAACAGCACCGCCATCAAGCCCGATGGCAGACTTTTTTCAGCCTCGTAAGTACCCATGTAGTTGAAGCCATACTGCACAGCCCCTGTGAGCAGCAACCAGCCGTGCTGTGGCGGGCTGAACGCCAGCGACTCGCCGCGCCAGCGCGCAATCGCGAACAGCATGACACTGGCCAGACCAAAGCGCAGCGCCACCGAATGCAGCACCGCCACATCGCCCAGTTGGTAGAGAATGACGTGCCAGGTCGTGGCCCAGATCAGGGTCGGCGCCCAGAACAGAAAACGGTCAGACACGCATGGCCCGTTGCGGCTTGTCCTGCTTCAAGCCTGCGCGCTCTGCAGCGCGGCGATGCGCTCTTCGAGCGGCGGGTGCGTCGAAAACAACTGTCCCATACCCCCGGCAATACCGAAAGCGGCCACACTCTTGGGCAACTCGCCGGCCTGCATACCGCCCAGGCGCGCCAGTGCGTTGATCATGGGCTGACGCCGGCCCAGCAGCTGCGCTGATCCGGCGTCCGCCCGGAATTCGCGATGCCGCGAGAACCAGGCCACCACCATGGAGGCGGCAAAGCCGAGCACGATGTCGAGCACCAGGGTCGTAATCATGTAGCCCATGCCGGGTCCGCTGGAGCGCTCGTCGTTCTTGCGCAAAAAGCTGTCCACCGCGTAACCGATGACCCGGCTCAGAAACACGACAAAGGTGTTCATGACACCCTGAATCAGGGTCATGGTGACCATGTCGCCGTTGGCGACGTGAGCGATTTCGTGCCCAATGACGGCCTCAATTTCCTCCCGCGTCATGCCCACCAGCAGGCCCGTGCTGACCGCCACCAAAGCTGAATTCTTGAAAGCACCGGTGGCAAAAGCATTGGGCTCACCGTCAAAAATTCCGACTTCCGGCATGCCGATGCCGGCCTTGTCGGCGAGTTTGCGTACGGTCTCGACGATCCAGGCTTCGTCGGCATTTTGCGGCTGGTTGATGATGCGCACACCGGAGCTCCATTTGGCCATCGGCTTGCTGATCAAGAGCGAAATGATGGCACCGCCAAACCCCATCACCAGAGCAAAGCCCAGCAGCGAACCCAGGTTCAGGCCATTGGCCGTAAGGTAACGATTGACACCCAGCAGACTGGCTACCACGCCCAGCACAGTCACCACCAGCACATTGGTCAAAACAAAGAGAAGAATACGTTTCATGATTTCCTTTAAATGCGGCCTGAATCAGCGCCCCACAGATCACGATAGTAAGGGCAGGCCGGATAAATTCAAGACCTGGGCGGCCGAAAGACCCCAGTGTCAGCATAGAACTGCGGGTCTTCATTGGCTGGCCACCAGTGCGGAACGCCCAGCACCGGCAGATGGGCAAAGGGTTTGCTCGCCAGCTTTTCCGCGCTCAAGTCCTGCGCCAGCCAGACATCGAGTTCCGCTGCAGTCTTGCAGCACGTGGGCGCCCGGTACACGTGCGCCGTGATCCCCTTGCGCGCTTGCACCAGCTTTTCAAGCAGGGCGTGACCAAACAGCAGCAGTTGGGCTTGCTGCCAGCGCGGGCGCAAAGTTCCAAACAGGCTCTGCCAGTCCTTGGCTGCCAGCGCATCCCAGAGTGCGTCTGGCGCTTGCAGCACAGCAGCGTTCTCATCAAACAACGTCAAGCCATCACGTGCTGGTCCGCGCACCGGCTGGATGCCGGTCTGCGCAATCTGTGCGACGTGCAATTGATTCAGGCGCTTCTTGGTCAGAGGAAACTGCAACCAGGCCAGCGCGTTGAAGAAATCGTGCAGGCCCTCCCGCGTCGGGACGCAAGCGGTGTCGAAAATATGCTGCTCGTAGGCTGTCGCTTCAGGCAATTCGCATTGCGCCACAAAGCGCATCGGGAAGCCCGGCAGCACCGACGCCGCATGGTTCAGCGCTACTACTTGAGATTGTTCAGCCGCTATCGACCGGGCGGCCGCCTCACCAACACCTCGCCACGGTGCCAACCAGGGCGCCTGCCAGTCAATCAGACCAACTTCCACTGCAAAATCTCACCCGCCCTGAGGGGTTTGAGGCGCGCCTCGCCGAAGGCAAAGCTCTCGGGCACCGTCCAGTTCTCGCGTCGCAGCGTGATGCTGGCGGCATTGCGCGGCAGGCCGTAAAAGTCGGCACCGTGAAAGCTGGCAAATGCTTCCAGTTTGTCCAGCGCGCCCACTGCATCAAACGCTTCAGCATAGAGTTCCATGGCGGCGTTGGCGGTGTAGCAGCCGGCACAGCCACTGGCGTTTTCTTTCAACTGCGCGGCGTGCGGCGCACTGTCGGTACCCAGGAAGAATTTGTTCGACCCACTGGAGGCAGCCTGCAGCAGCGCCAGTCGATGCTGTTCGCGCTTGAGTACCGGCAGGCAGTAGTAATGCGGCCGGATGCCGCCCGTGAAGATGGCGTTGCGGTTGTAGAGCAGGTGGTGTGCTGTGATGCTGGCTGCGGTGAAGCGATCAGCTTCCTGCACGTACTGAGCCGCCTCACGCGTCGTGATGTGCTCCAGAACGATTTTGAGCTCCGGGAAATCGCGCCGCAGGGGAATGAGCTGCTTGTCGATAAAGACCGCCTCGCGATCAAACAAATCGATCTCCGGCGCCGTCACTTCACCGTGCAGCAGCAAAGGCATACCGGCGCGCTGCATCGCCTCGAGCGTAGCGTAGGTCTTGCGCAGGTCGGTGACACCAGCATCGCTGTTGGTGGTGGCACCTGCCGGGTACAGCTTGACGGCCAGCACGCCGGCCTCCTGCGCCCTTTTGATTTCGTCCGGGGGCAAGTTGTCAGTGAGGTAGAGCGTCATCAGGGGCTCAAAGCGCAGGCCCTCAGGTACCGCAGCACGAATGCGCTCGCGGTAGGCCATTGCGGCCGCAGTGGTCGTGACCGGTGGGCGCAGATTGGGCATGATGATGGCGCGGCCAAATTGTGCTGCCGTGTGCGGCACCACTGCCTGCAATGCCTCGCCATCGCGCACATGCAGGTGCCAGTCGTCTGGTTGGGTCAGGGTGATCGTTTGCGTCATGGTCTGTATTGTCCCTGTTGCTCAAGTGCCCAGCGTATGCCAGGCACGTACCTGCACACCTTGGACCGAGTAGCTGTCTTGCCCGCCGTAAACCAGCACCGGGTCGGCAGCCACAGCGCCAGCGTAGCGTTGCCAGCGCTGACAGGCCGGCACCCAGTCCGTGGTGAAAGTGGCGCCCGACTTGATTTCCACGGCATGCAGCTTGCCCGCATGTTCAAACACCAGGTCCACTTCCACACCATGGTTATCGCGCCAGAAGTAGATGTCGGCTGGCAGAGCCTGATTGAAGCGATGCTTGAGTGTCTCGCTCACCACCCACGCTTCGAAAATAGCGCCACGCAAGGCATGGGTGGCCAGCGTTTGCGGACTGTCAATGCGCAGCAGATGGCACAGCAGGCCGGTATCCAGAAAATACAGCTTGGGCATCTTGACCAGACGTTTGCCAAAGTTCTGGTGGTAAGGCTGCAACAGGTAAACCACATAACTGGCTTCAAGCACCGTCATCCAACTGCGCGCTGTGGTGTGACTGATGCCGCAATCCGCCGCCAGCGCCGACAGGTTGAGCAGTTGCCCGGTACGCGCTGCACACATCAGCACGAAGCGCTGAAACAAGGAAAGCTTGGAAACCTCCAGAACCTGGCGCACGTCGCGTTCAACGTAAGTACTGGCGTAGGCGCTCAGCCACTGGGCCGGTTGCTCTAGTTGGCGTCGCTGATCAAACAGCGCCGGGTAGCCGCCCATCCACACGGTTTGCTCCAGCGTCCTGGCGTTCATGCCGGTGGCGGTCAACTCCGCCAGCGAGAGCGGCAGCAACTGCAGCAAACCGACCCGACCGGCAAG
>QYPX01000217.1 GCA_007280205.1 Comamonadaceae bacterium | reverse complement strand
ACCTCGCTCCAGCAACCCATGTGCAGCACGCGCGCCAGACTTTCCTCCAGCCCGTTGACCAGCAGGCGCCCACTCGCTGGCACTGTGCGCACCAGATGATGGAACTGGCGCTCTATCGCCCCCAGATTGTCAAAAATGTCCGCGTGATCGAACTCAAGGTTGTTGAGCACCGCCGTGCGCGGTCGGTAATGCACAAACTTGCTGCGCTTGTCAAAAAAGGCGGTGTCGTATTCGTCGGCTTCAATAACGAAACATGCCCCCACGCTTGTCGCTTCGCGTACTGCGCGAGGCCTTGCAGGCCGCGGCTCGCGAGACGCTTCGCCTCTGTCGCCTGTCCAACCCTGCTCAAGCAGGCTTGGAGCCGCAGGCTCCAGCCCCGAGGGGGCTGAACTTGCTTGGGGCGGCCCGTCGGAAAATTGCTTAGTCTTTCCCCCCAACCTGGCTGAAACGCCAAAGTTGAGCGGTACACCGCCGACCAGAAAACCGGGTTGCAGACCGCTGCATTCGAGAATCCAGGCGATCATGGCCGTGGTCGTGGTCTTGCCATGAGTGCCGGCGACGGCAATCACATGGCGCCCTTGTAAAACATGCTCCGCCAGCCATTGCGGGCCGCTGGTATAGGGCAGTCCGGCGTCCAGAATGGCCTCCATCAATGGGAACTTGGCGCTGCCGTCGGCCAGGTGTGCCCGGCTGACCACATTGCCGACAACGAACATGTCGGGCCGCAAAGCCAGTTGGTCGGCGGCATAGCCTTCTATCAACTCAATGCCAAGAGAGCGCAACTGCTCACTCATGGGCGGGTAGACAGCTGCGTCGCAGCCAGTCACCTTGTGACCCGCTTCACGTGCCAGCGCTGCCAGGCCACCCATGAAAGTTCCGCAAATGCCAAGGATATGAATATGCATCAGCAGATTCTAGGCTGAGCCAATCAGGGCAAAATCCCCATTCATGGACAACTTGAAGTTGGAAATATCGGCCGTTGCAGCACGTCTGGTGGTAGAAGAAGGGCTGGACTATGGTGCGGCCAAGCGCCGCGCCCTGCGCCAGCTGGGACTGCCGGCGCGCTGCGCGCTGCCGGACAATGATCAGATCGAGGACGCCGTACTGGAGCACATCGCGCTATTTTGCGCTGATACACAAGCCGGTGAGCTCATCGCTCTGCGTCGCCTGGCCCTGCTTTGGATGGAGCGCCTGGCGTCTTTCTCGCCGCATCTGGGCGGTGCGGTCTGGCACGGCCACGCCACCCGCTTGTCCGATATCTACCTCCAGCTCTTTTGTGATGACAGTAAATCGGCTGAGCTACTGCTGATTGATCAGAACGTCGACTATCTGGCCCGCAGCGTCACGGGCTTGCATGGTGAAACGGTGCCAGCCTTGAGCGTGCATGCCTTCTGCCAGGATCTCAATGAGGACATCGGCGTTCACTTGCTGATTTACGATTACGACGATCTGCGTGGTGCATTGCGCCCGGACGCCAAAGGACGCCGTCCGCGGGGTGATCTGGCGGCCGTTCGGCATTTGTTGCATGATCAACAAGAATGAATAACTCCCATCCCGATCAAAGTCGACGTCGCTGGCTGGTTGGCACCGTGGCTGGTGCCGCTACGCTCGCTGGCGTCGGCCTGGCATGGCAAACTCTTGAGAAAACTCCCGCCCCACAAATCCTGGATTCAGCCTTCTGGCAACTGAAATTTGCGACACCCGGCGGTACAACTCTGTCCCTGCAGAGCATGCGTGGCAAGCCATTGCTGCTCAACTTCTGGGCCACATGGTGCCCTCCTTGTATTGAAGAACTTCCTCTATTGAGCAGCTTCTATAAAGAAAATAGCCACAACGGCTGGCAAGTTCTAGGATTAGCAGTTGACGAACTTGATCCTGTCAAGCGTTTTCTGGCACATTCGCCGGTCAGTTTTCCTGTCGCATTGGCAGGATTTTCCGGCCTCGAACTCGGCAAGACGCTGGGCAATTTGATCGGTGGCTTGCCTTTCACGGTCGTGATCGATCCTGGCGCTCAAATCATTCATCGTAAAATGGGCAAGGTCACGCCCGACGAATTGAGGGCATGGCTTGCGCCCGCGTAGAAATACGACTCAAGGCGCGCCATCAGCGCCCCTTGCTCGAAACCATTCTTCCTGTAAAATAGCCAAAGATAGATCGCTTTTTACTACATTTAATGTGAATTAAATGGGCGTTGATAGAACTTTGCAGGAGACCTCATGGATCTAAGAAAACTGAAGACACTGATTGACCTGGTGTCAGACTCCAATGTTTCAGAACTCGAAATTACCGAGGCAGAAGGCAAGATCCGTATCGTCAAGGGCGGCGGCGCAGTTACATCACAGCAGCCGATCCTGACTGCTGTCGCGGCGCCGATAGGCGCCCCAACGGCTAGCACAGCCTTTGCCCCTGAGTCTGCGCCAGCGGTGCCTCCCCCCATTGCCAGCCACAACGTCAAGTCGCCCATGGTCGGTACATTTTACCGATCGGCTTCACCCGGCGCCAAGTCATTTGTTGAAATCGGCGACTCCATCAAGGCCGGAGAGACCATCTGCATTATTGAAGCAATGAAGATCCTGAACGAAATAGAGTCTGACAAATCCGGGGTCGTCAGCCAGATTCACTGTGAAAACGGGCAAGCGGTTGAATACGGGCAGCCTTTATTCACCATTGAGTAAAGCGGGCGCCAAAGTCTATGTTCAAAAAAATCCTGGTTGCCAATCGGGGCGAGATCGCCCTCAGAATCCAGCGCGCCTGTCGCGAACTCGGCGTCCGCGCGGTCATGGTTTACTCGGAAGCAGACCGGGAAGCCAAGTATGTCAAATTAGCCGAAGAAGCAGTGTGCATTGGCCCGGCACAGTCGGCGCTGAGTTATCTGAACATGCCTGCCATCATTTCCGCAGCCGAAGTAACTGACGCCGAGGCAATTCATCCGGGCTACGGCTTTCTCAGCGAGAACGCGGACTTTGCCGAACGGGTGGAAAGAAGCGGCTTTCAGTTTATCGGACCGACGCCCGAATCGATTCGTCTGATGGGCGACAAAGTGTCGGCCAAGCAAGCCATGATCAAGGCGGGCGTTCCCTGTGTCCCTGGCTCGGAAGGCGAGTTGCCTGACGATCCCGCACTGATTCGCCGCATTGCCAAAGCAGTCGGATATCCGGTCATCATCAAGGCCGCCGGTGGTGGTGGTGGTCGGGGGATGCGGGTGGTGCACACAGAAGCCGCACTCGTTAACGCGGTGAGCATGACTCGCGCCGAGGCGGGTGCCGCCTTCGGCAATCCGGCCGTCTATCTCGAAAAATTTCTACAGAATCCCCGGCATATCGAAATTCAGGTGCTGGCCGACAAATTCAAGAATGCGGTCTATCTCGGCGAACGTGACTGCTCCATGCAACGCAGACACCAAAAAATCATCGAAGAGGCACCGGCGCCCGGCATCGCACGAAAACTGATCGAACGACTGGGCGAACGCTGCGTCACTGCTTGCAAGAAAATTGGCTACCGGGGCGCCGGAACCTTCGAGTTTCTCTATGAAAACGGCGAGTTCTACTTCATTGAAATGAATACCCGCGTGCAAGTCGAACATCCGGTCACCGAAATGACAACAGGTGTCGATATTGTAAAAACCCAGATCATGGTTGCTGCCGGTGAAAAACTGCCTTTTAGCCAACGCCAGATCCAGATTCGCGGACATGCGATTGAATGTCGAATCAACGCCGAAGACCCCTACAAGTGCACGCCATCGCCCGGGCGCATCAGCATGTGGCACGCCCCTGGTGGACCGGGCGTACGTGTCGACTCCCACATCTACACCAACTATTTCGTGCCTCCCAACTACGACTCGATGATTGGCAAGATCATCGTGCACGGGGATACGCGTGAACAGGCCCTGGCGCGCATGACCACGGCACTGGGCGAAACCGTTGTCGAGGGCATCAGCAGCAACATTGCACTGCACCGCGAACTGATGCTGGACGCCAAATTTGTGTCCGGCGGAACCAACATTCACTACCTGGAAGAGTGGCTCAGCCACCATCAACGCTGAATTGCACCCTGCATGTTTGAACTCGTCCTTCTGTGTCCACAGAACCAGCTTGAGGCTTTAAGCGATGCCCTGGATGCGCTGGACGCCTTGAGCGTCAGCGTCGAGGATGCGGATGCCCAGACTGATGCTGAAGAGGCACTGTTTGGTGAGCCTGGCATGCCTCCCCCTGAGGAGGGTTGGCAACGATCGCGGGTTTGCGCCCTTTACGCCTCGCAAGCCTTGGCCAGCGATGCACTGGCCATCCTGCAGGCGCAGCAATTCTTCACCCAATGCACTGTTCTGGCGAGCCACGAAGTGCCTGAACAGGATTGGGTGCGGCTGACACAGTCCCAATTCACGCCGGTCGAAATCACGCCCGAATTCTGGATTGTTCCAAGCTGGCATGAGCCCCCAGCGCAGGCAAGGATCGTCATCGAACTCGATCCCGGACTCGCTTTCGGGACCGGCACCCACCCGACCACGCGGATGTGTTTGCGCTGGATTGCAGAGCAACGCAAGCTCGGGCGCGTCCTTGATTACGGCTGTGGCTCCGGGATCCTGGCCATCGGCGCCGCCAAATTTGGCGCCACCGACATCGACGCCGTTGACATTGACGAGACTGCGGTGCAGTCAACCGTTCTGAACGCCAGGGCAAATCAGGTCCGACTGCGCGCTGGCACGCCCGACATCGCGGCCGGTGTCTATCAGACGGTGTTGGCCAATATTCTGGCCGTCCCGCTGAAAGTTCTGGCGCCACTGTTGTGGTCCCGTGTCGCGCCAGCTGGCTCACTGGTGCTGGCGGGAATTCTTGCGCGCCAGGCAGACGAACTGAAGGCCGCTTACGCACCCTATTGCCAACTCGATGTCACCAGCCAGGAAGAAGGCTGGGTGCGCATGACGGCGCAACGCTGATTCACAGCATGGGCAGTATCGCAATTCATCTTCCATGAGCCTGATCACACGTTGTCCGGCCTGTCAAACCCTGTTCAAGGTCGTGCCAGACCAGCTTCGAATTTCAGAAGGCTGGGTCCGCTGCGGGTCATGTGAAGCCATCTTCGACGCATCACTGCACTTGCTGGCCGACACGGCAAACGCGATCGCGACGCCAGACACAGAACCGGCTATTGCCACTTTCTTGAACGTCGACCCCGCCAAGACGCGTCCAAAAAGGGCGTTGCGGAACTATCTTCTTGGTTCGCTGGTTTTGGCGTTGCTTGTCGCGCTGCTCGGACAAATCGTGTTTCACGAACGCGACCGCATCGTCGTTCTGCAGCCCGCACTCAAGCCGTGGTTGGTGGCTTTTTGTTTGCCACTGAAGTGCCAGGTGTCGGCGCTGCGGCAGAAAGACGCTATCGCGATTGAGCGCGCTTCCTTCAGCAGGATCACCGGCAATACGTATCGCCTCAATTTCACCGTCAAGAACACAGCGGCCGTTGCCGTTGCCGCACCGGCCATCGAACTCACGCTGACCGACACCAGTGATCAAGCCGTTTTGCGCCGCGTATTCCTTCCCGCAGAACATCAAGTTCTGCGGGAAGGAATACGCGGCGCAAAACGGCTTGATCACTGGTGTCGGTCAGCGTGAGTTCGATGGCCGGTGCGGCAACGGCAACGGCCGCTGTGTTCTTGACGGTGAAATTGAGGCGATACGTATTGCCGGT
>QYPX01000198.1 GCA_007280205.1 Comamonadaceae bacterium | reverse complement strand
TCGATGGCCAGTCTGGCTCGGAGTTTGTGGTGGCGGCGGCGCGCTCGACTGTGGCATTTCTGGATGCAGCGGCGGCGCGCGAGCTGATTGCCATCAACCCGGACCTGGCGCGCGCCGTGATGGCGCGCCTGGCGCAGCGCGTACGCGCCGTGATGGCGCAGCGCATGTTGCTGAGCCTGACCAATCCGTTCCAGCGCCTGAGCGTGCAACTGCTGCAGCTCTCGCACAAGAACAGCGATGGCGTGACGACGGTAGACCCGGTGCCAACGCACCAGGAACTGGCGATCATGATCAATGCCAGCCGCGAGACCGTGACGCGAGCCTTCCAGTTGCTGTTTCTGAACAAGATTCTGGTGCGCGAAGGCAACACGCTGACGCTGGTGCGCAGCGACAACCTGAAAGACATCGCCGAAGGCCGCGTCGAGCCGCCCAAGGCTTGAATTTCGACATTGTCATTGCGGGCCCCGACCCGCAATCCAGTCTCAGCGTAGCACTGGATCCCGGATGTTGAAACCCCGGACCCCGGATCGAGCCCGGGGCAAGCTCTGATCCGGGGCCGGGATGACAGCTGAGGCGCTCGGGATGACATTGACGGGTTCCACGATGGCAGCCGATTCAACATGATATTCTGGAGTTAGACTCCGCAATATCATGTTGAATGTATGCTGTCTTGCGACCTGATTGTCTGGTCAGGCCGCGCTCGCAGTGGCATTCTTTCGACCTCGCCATGACGAGAATTTCCTGACCAACGCTCCCGCATCGCACACCTTGCACCATCTGCTTTCCTATTTATTTCCCTGGCGTTACGCCAGCCTGATCGGGCAATTTGCCAGGCGCGAGATTGACGCGCGCTATCGGCAGTCTTTGCTCGGCGCGGTCTGGGCTTTTTTGACGCCGCTGCTGATGCTCGGGGTTTACACACTGGTGTTTCGCTTTGTCTTCAAACTGCGCTGGGGTAGTGCTGGCGATGAAAGCGATCTGACTTTTGCGCTGCGCCTGTTTGCCGGCCTGGCGGTATTCAATTTTTTTGCCGAGTGCGTGAACCGCGCGCCGCGCCTGATTCTGGACCAACCGCACCTGGTAAAAAAGGTGATCTTTCCGCTGGAAATTCTGCCCTGGATCAGCGCCGTGGCAGCGCTGGCCAACCTGGCGGTTTCACTGCTGTTGCTGCTGCTGTTTGGCGCCTGGGATCAGGGCGGCCTGCCGCCTAGCGCACTGGCACTGCCGCTGGTTTTGCTGCCGCTGTTGCCGCTGTGCCTTGGCTTGGGATGGCTGCTGGCCGCCGTCGGAACCTATGTACGCGACGTGGGGCAGGTGCTGGGCATGCTGGTGAGCCTGTTGATGTTCTTGAGCCCGGTCTTCTTTCCGGTAGAGGCATTACCCGCTGCGCTGCGACCCTGGATGTTCTTGAACCCGCTGGCGTTGCCGATCACGCAGACGCGCCAGGTGCTGCTCGACGGGCAGTGGCCGGATGGGTCGGCGCTGGTTCTTCATTTTTTGGTCTGCTGCCTGCTGGCCCTGCTGGGGGCGGTCTTTTTCAGGGCGGCGCGCAAGGGGTTTGCCGATGTCGTCTGAGTTTGCGATCGAGGCGCACCAACTCGGCAAGTGTTACAGCCTGTACGAGCGCGAGGGTGACCGGCTCAAGCAGTTGTTGTGGGGTCGCTGGCTGCGCTCGAGCAAGCCCTATTTCCGGGAATTCTGGGCTCTGAAAGAGGTCAGTTTTACCATCACGCCGGGCGAGGTGGTTGGCATTGTCGGGCGCAACGGTGCTGGCAAGTCAACGCTGCTGCAAATGGTCTGCGGTACGCTGCCGCCGAGCAGCGGCGAGTTGAAGGTCAAAGGCCGGGTGGCGGCGCTGCTGGAACTGGGAGCCGGCTTCAACCCTGACTTCACCGGGCTGGAAAACATTTACATGAATGCCGCCATCCTGGGCTTGAGCCGCTCTCAGGTCGATGAGCGGCTGGACGGCATTCTGGCTTTTGCCGACATCGGCGACTTTATCCGCCAGCCGGTGAAAACCTATTCCAGTGGCATGTTCATGCGTCTGGCTTTTGCCGTGGCCACCAGCGTGGAACCCGACATTCTGGTGATCGACGAAGCGCTGTCGGTGGGTGATGGCGCGTTTGCGCGCAAGTCGTTTGACCGCATCATGACACTCAAGGACGCCGGCAAGACGATTCTGTTTTGCTCGCATTCGATGTACCAGGTAGAAGCCCTGTGCTCGCGTGCGCTGTGGATCGAGAACGGCATGCTGCGCATGGAGGGCCCGGCGGCCGAGGTGACCAGCGCCTACCAGACCAGTCTGAATGCGAGCAGCAGGTCGGCCAGGGGCGACGATCACGATCGGATTGATCTTGCCGGCAAGCCAGCGCCAAATGCACCAAGTGGTGGCGGCAGAATCAACAAGATCTTTGCGACCGTTCACGGCCTGCCCGGCCGCGAAGTTGAGATCGTCTCAGGCGAGACCGACCTGCAGATCACACTCGATTTTTCGATTGACCCGACCTTGCCCGTGCCCAGCGTCGCGTTTGGCTTCTCCGATGCCAACAATCTGACGGTGAGCAGCGTTTTGTCAAAGAGCGACGGCATCAAACTGCAGATGGACGCGCTGGGTCATGGACGGGCCACTTTGCTACTGCCGCGACTGCCATTGCTCAAGGGAAGATACAGCGTGACGGGTTTTCTTGCCTGTGAGAACGCGGTTCATGTCTATGAGCAAGTCGAACAGGCGCTGGTACTGAATGTGACGCAGAAGGGTAAGGAGCAGGGTTTGGTGTCGCTGCCTCACGAGTGGCGACCATGAGTTCAACCCAGGTTCAAGTCGGCGAGTTTGCCTTGACCCTGCGTGACGTCCTGCCCGGCGACCAGGAAGCGGTTACTGCTCTGCATACGCTGGTCTTTGGACCGAACGTGGACGCTGCATGGTTTAGCTGGAAATACGGTGCTGCAACCGAGCAAGGGCATGGTCAGGCGCTGGGTGTCTGGTACGGCGACGAATTGATTGCCTATTGCGGCGGTCTGCCGCGCACGCTGTGGCGACAAGACAAGCCTGTGCGCGGCCTGCAGATTGGGGATGTGATGGTGCACCCGCAGTGGCGCGGCATCCTGAGCCGGCGTGGGCCGTTCTTTCAGGTCTCCAAACACTTTTACGACGGGCATCTTGGCGCTGCGCAGAGCATGGCTTTTCAGTTGGGGTTCGGCTTTCCCAATGCGCGGCACTTGAAGCTGGCTGTGGCGCTGGGCCTGTTGCATGATGGCGGTGAGATGGAATGCCTGCACTGGCGTGTCGATCCGATGGGCATGGACAGCCTGCCCTGGAGCTGGAGCTGGCAAGCGATGCCGGCGTCCGATGAGGGATTTGAGAGCACCGTGAACGATGCCTGGGCGGTCATGCGGGGGTCGACGCCTGATCTGTCGATGGGTCAACGTGACGCGGCTTACCTGCGCTGGCGTTTTGCGCAGCGCCCACCGGATGCCGGCGGCCCCTTCGGGTCAGCCAGCCGCTACCGCTTTTTTGCGCTCCGGCGGCGCTGGTCGCGCAACTGCTTGGGTGTCGCAGTGCTGGATCTGCGCGGCAGCTCTGCGCATTGGCTGGACTGGGTGGGTCCCCTGTCGCTGATGCCGCTCGTCAACCTGGCCTGCCGACTGGAGGCAGCGCGTGCTGGCGCTGCCGAAATGATCACCTGGGCCAGCCCGGCGGTAGCCGAACGGTTGGCCGGCACCGGCATCACGCAGCGCGAGCTCTGCGCCAAGATCGGCATCCCCTGCGCTTCAGATTTGAAGCCAGAGGAGGTTTCCGGCTTACGATGGTGGTTCATGGGCGGCGATACTGACTTTTTATGATGAGCGACAACTTGGCCCGCCTGAGTTTTGTGACCTGTGCCAGCAATTTGGAGGTGCTGGCACAGCGTCTGCTGGCTTCGCCCTGCTTGCGCCAGGGCGGCTGGCCGCTGGCCGTGTACTTCAACGCCACTTCAGCGGCGCAGGGCTTCAACGCGGCGATGACAGCCCTGCAAGGCACTGCAGATGCGAGGACATGGCTGGTTTGGGTGCACCAGGACGTGTTCTTGCCCGAAGGCTGGGACAAACGCTTCTGTCTGGCACTTGACGCCGCCTCGCAGAGCTTTCCAAAGCTTGCAGTCGCCGGCGTCTACGGCTTGGTCGGTGCCGGCACGGTGGCCAGGCGAGCCGGCCATGTGCTGGATCGCGGCAAGCTGCTGCGAGAAGATACCGTCATGCCTTGCCTGGCGGACAGTCTGGACGAGTTGTTGTTTGCGGTGCGCGTAGACAGCAAGCTCCGGCTGGACCCGGCGCTGGGCTTTGATTTTTATGCAACCGATCTGGTACTGCAGGCGCAACAACAAGGTTGGCAATGTGCCGTGCTGGATGCCTGTTGCGAGCACTGGTCCGATACGCCCGCCAGCGGTGCCGTGCCGACAGCGGTGGTGCAGCGGATCAAGCAGAGCGCTCAGGTTTTTGAACGTAAATGGGAGGCCAAGCTGCCGATCAGCACGCCCTGCTTCGAGATCCACAAGGCCGGCGATGTGGCGGCCTTTATTGACTCCATCGTGGTGAAGCAGCCATGAGAGCCTTGATCTGGCGCTGCGTGCGCATCGTCCACCACGCAGACTATGCCTGGTTTCTGCCTTTTCTCGCACGCTTGCCGCTGCGGCTGGCCTATGCGCTGTCGGCCTTGCGCGGCTGGATCAACGCGCTTGGCGCACGCGACTGGCGCTCGGTGGCATTGGGCTTTAGACACATCCGGCGCCAAAGCCTGCTCGGCTACGAACAGCTGCCCATCGCCGCCACGGCCGAAGCGAAGCAGCGCTGGTGCCGACAACGCTTTGCGACGGAAGCGCGGGACGAGTTTGAAGCGCAATGGATGGCGGCCCGCAGATTTGATGAGTTGCAGTGCGAATTTGTACCGGCCGAACTGGCTTTGTTTGCCCAACACCAGCAACGCGGTCTGATCTTGCTGACACTGCACTTCGACAGCTTCTATCTCGGCAGCGCGTTCATTGCGCGCGCGACGGGCCGCGTCATCAACTCCATGTCTTCTGCCGTATCGCAGGACCCTCGGGTAGATCCGGCGGTGACCCGGCATTTTGAACTCAAGTACCGCAGTCTGGAACCCTATGTCAATGGCGGCAAGGTGGCCGATATGGAACTGGGTCTGCGCCCTTTTTACCGCATGCTGGAGCGGGCCGAGGCGCTGATCGTGCTGGGTGACGCGCCGGTGCTTCCCAACGGCGCATCAATGACTGTGGATTTTCTGGGCGCGCAGCGGCTGATTGCAGGGGGTGCAATGCGCCTGGCCGAACATACCGACAGCGACCTGGGCGCCTACATTTGCCGCTACCTGAGTCCGGGGCGCTACGAAGTCCGGTTGTGCCCCATCGGGCCAGCCAAAGACCCCGAAACCGTGGCGCGCATTTACCGGTTTTTCAACACCCATATCCTGGACCAGCCCGGCCTTTGGTTGGCCGCCGACCTGCTACCAAGTATGCCCGCCGTGGAATCCGCTTGAATGTCGCGCTGCTCGATTGACATCATCATCGTGAACTACCGCGCTGCAGCGGACACGCTGCAAGCGCTGGCGCGCCTGGAAGCGTGGCCGCATGGCACGCTCTGGCTGGTGGACAACAGCGCGCACGAACCCGACATAGCGGAGGAAGCGGCTGCACTATTGCAGGCCGGCATCGACCATCCATGTGTGCGCTTGCTTACACCGGACGCCAACCTGGGCTTTGGGCGCGCCTGCAATCTGGCGTTTGCGCAATCCAGCGCCGATTACGTTCTGCTGCTCAACCCGGATGCACGGATCTCGACCGAAGACGTCTTGCTGCTCGCGCAGTCGATGGAAGATCAACCGCGGCTGGCTGGCGTCTCGCCAAAACTGTACTGGAATGAGCAGCGCTCGTTTGTCTTGCCGGCCGCCTTTGCCCAGACGCCCTGGTACTACGTGGCGCAAGCCCTCGCCACCCGCTCGCGCCGGCTGGCGCAATGGGCGGCGCGTCGTGGCCTGCTGCGAGCGATGCGCCAGATGGCTGGATCGAAAGTCTTTGAAGTGGATTTTGTGGCTGGCTCGGTGCTGCTGCTGCGGCGCAGCGCGGTGCTGCAAGCCGGTGGGCTGTTTGACCCGGACTACTTCATGTTTTATGAAGACTCTGACCTGTCGCTGCGGCTGCGACGCATCGGTTATGAGTTGGCGATCGTGCCCGGCGCGACCGCTGAACACGAATACCGGCACAAGGCTTTCAAGGCCGGGTTGATGGAGCAGAGCCAACAGCACTACTTCAACAAGCAGTACCCGCTGTTTTGCCGCTGGTCTGGTCAGCTAAGCCGTGTACCGCAACTGGCGGGTTCGATGGATCTGAAGGCGTGGTTCAAGGTGCTGGAGCAGCCGATTGGCAACGCTGAGGAGTTTTCCCGCCAGACCGGTGCGGCTGGCGTACTGGCTTTCAGCCCGACCATGCTGCTGATGCCGGCCATTTTCAGACCCTCGATGGCGCAGGCACGACCCTTTGATGCAGCGGAGTGGGGTCTGCTTGAGCCGGGACCCTACACAGCGTTGCTGGTCGACCCTGCCTCAGCCCAGGCGACGACCTGGGTTTACTTCCGGAAAGCCTGACTGAGCTTGCGACCGTAGTTGCGCAGTGGCCGCTCTACGACGTAATGAGCAGCCGTAGCGAGCAGCAGCGTGAGCGCAACGCACAGCATGACCAGCGTCATACCACCGAGTTCGGGCCAGAGGCGGCGCAGCAGCAGGGGCGCGGCGTTGTGGAACAGGTAGACACCGTAACTGAGCTGCCCCATGAACAAGAACCCCGGCGTCAACCAGCGTTTTACATTCGTCACCGGTTGCGCCTTGGCGCTGGCCAACCCACTGATCAGCAATGCATAGCCCAACGCGGCACCAACGCCCATGTTGCCGCCAATCCATGGCGGTGGCGCGCTGGCCAGGCCATTGACGGGTGCGACGTAGCTGATGTACAAAAATCCCATGCCTGCCAGCACCAGAAAACCACACTCCAGACGCAGCCATCTCGCCCCGGCTCCGCCAGCTCGCTGGACCAGAGCGTAGGCCATGGAGCCCCACATGAACTCAATCCACACGCCAGGCAGATGGATGGTGGCAATGGCACGAGCGGTGATGCCTTCATTGGGGCTGCCAGCGGCGACCAGCGCCATGTGCATAAGTGCGGCCAGCACCAACAAGGCGGCGAAACGATAGCGTACTGAGGCAAACCGGATGGCGCTCCACGCCAGCAGCGGCAACAGCAGGTAGTACTCGACCTCGGGCGGCAGACTCCAGAAGGCCGAGTTGTAAAAGTAGGCGATTTCCGGCGAGGCCAGCGTATGCCCCATCACCAGGTGAATCCAAAAATGGTCCCAGGCCGAACTTGCGGGCAGTCGCAGGCCAGCGTACAGCAGCAGGGCGCAAACATAAAGCGGGTAGAGCCTGAAAAAGCGCCGGATCAGGTGCGGCACAAGTGGCAAGGGTTTGCCAAACAGGTAGGGCGCAAAGACGTAGCCGCTGAGCACAAAGAACAGATCGACGCCGGTACTGGCAAAGCCCCAGAGCCCGGTCTGCGACATCAGCAGTGGAACATAGTGCGTGGCCATCACCATCAGGGCAGCCCAGCCACGCAAAGCCTCGATGACCGGGTCGTCTTCGCGCGACCCTTGCAAAGTCAGCGCGGGTTCTGGTTGATGTTGCGAAGCCATGGGTGTGAATTGTGGCATCCAAATCCGTACAATCAGCCAGCCCATTCCAGACCTTATGCCAAGTTCGATCGCCATCATTCTGCCCGCCTTCAATGAGGCAGCGACCATTGAAGCGGTCATGCTTGACTTTCACAAGGCCTTGCCACAAGCGCAGATTTACGTCATTGACAACAATTCGAGCGATGGAACCGGCGCCATTGCGCGCGCCACCCTCGCCAGAATCCAGGCGCCTGGCCAGGTGATCGAAGAACGAAGGCAAGGTAAGGGGAACGCCTTGCGGCGCGCCTTCCAGACGATTGAGGCTGATGTTTATCTGCTGGCCGATGCGGATCTGACCTACCCGGCCGAGCGCGCACAGGACCTGATCGAGCCCATCCTGCGCGGCGAAGCCGACATGGTGGTGGGTGACCGCCACTCAGGCGGACACTATCTGGAGCAGAACAAGCGCCCCTTGCATGGCTTGGGCAACAGATTGGTCAACCGGCTGATCAATTACTTTTTTGACGCCGATCTGAAGGACATCATGAGCGGCTACCGCGCCTTCAGCCGGACCTTTGTCAAGACCTGTCCGGTGTTGGCGCCTGGCTTTCAGGTAGAGACCGACATCACATTGCACGCGCTGGACAAGCGCTTTCGGATCCAGGAAATTGCAGTGGAGTATCTGGATCGGCCGAGTGGCAGCGTCTCCAAGCTCAACACAGTGACTGACGGCGCACGCGTCTTGTTCACCATCTTCCAGATCCTGCGCTACTACAAGCCTTTTGCTTTTTTTGGTTCCATTGCCCTGTGCGCCATGCTGCTCGGGCTGCTGGCGAGCATTCCGGTTTTTGCCGACTGGATTGCCTACCGCTACATTTACCATGTGCCCCTGGCCCTGCTGGCCGCGGCACTGGAAATCGTCGCTGTCATGATGCTGGCCGTGGGACTGATTCTGGACAGCATTGCGCATCAGCAGAAGATGAGTTTCGAATTGTTGCTGTTGTCAAAGAACCATGACTAAGAAAGTCGGGTTGGGGCTTTGGGCCTTGGCCTTTATGTTGGCAACAGGGCTGTCGTGGCTGATTCCACCGATGCAGTCGCCCGACGAAACCAGCCACGTGGCGCGCGCTTATCTGTTGGCACAAGGACACTGGCTATTGCAGCCGGCCCCGAGCGACGTTGCAGCACCGATCGACGCGGAAGTCGCAACTTTTGTCCGACGCCTGGGAGGTCAGGTAGATGCAGGTGGACTGGTTGACGCCGCACTGCTGCGTTTCATGGCATCCAACCTGAAACTGGTGCTGGACGCCAAGTTGCGGCTCCCGGTGGCCGAACAGGAGCGCCTTGCAGCGTTGCGCTGGTCGGATGCCAGGATTCATTTTTCGATTCCCAGGATGGGCTACTACTTTCCACTTGTGTATGCACCGCAGGCTGCGGGGCTGGCGGCGGGAATGGCACTGGGCTGGAGCGTGGAGCATTCCTACCGTCTGGCGCGCAGCGTCACTTTGCTGGTTTGCTTTGTGCTGCTGGCCCTTGCTTGCCGACTGACACCACCCAATCCGCTGGCACTGGCCACCCTGCTGCTACCGATGAGTTTGTTCCAACTGCTCTCACCCACGCTCGATGGTTTGACGACTTCACTGGGACTGCTGGCGATCAGCCTTTTT
>QYPX01000208.1 GCA_007280205.1 Comamonadaceae bacterium | reverse complement strand
GTGCCCAGGCCATCGTTACCTACAACCGCGCTGATTTTTTGGCTGCGGAGTTGCATTTCCCCGAGCTGCGCATCGTTGCGCCAGCCGATTTGTTGAAGGAGGATTGATATGTCCGTTGTTACTTTGCGCATTCCGGATGAGAAGCACTTGCGGCTCAAGCAGTTGGCAGCCAGCCGCAACACCAGCATCAATCGTCTGTTTGACGAACTTGCCACCACGGTCTTGGTGCAACACGATCTGCGCGTGCAATTTCGAGCCGCCGCGCAGGCTGGCGATCCGGCACGCGGCTTGGCCTTGCTCGATAAGCTGGACGCGCACTTTGCCGGTTGAGAGACAGAGGCTGAGCGCATATCAGTTCCCGGCTCCACTCATAACGGCCGACTGGCCGCTAACCAGAAGCGGTTGCTGATGAGGGAGCCGTCCTGGTCGCTACCAGTGGCGGTCGGGTTGGGGTTGTCGCCGATGCGCCTGGCCCAGGTGGCCCTGAAATCTGGACCCTTTACCAGACGGGTCTGCTTGCCACCGATGTGCCTCTCAGCGGTCACTTTGATCGAAAAACCGCTGCCGTCGATTTGGGCAGCGTCCTGCGCGAGATCGACGACGCCCGGTCCGAAGAGGCGGCGCGCCGCCAGCGCCTGCTGGCTGTGCCATAGGGCTAATGACCAATGACCTTTCGAACGAGCGCGCTTAACGCAACTGTGACATCGCCCACTCGGCCTGGCGTAGGTGTTCGCGGGCCCGGTGCCTATTGCGCTCGATATCGTTTTGCTCCTCGCGAACCCGCCGCTCTTCCTCCTGAAATTCGCGGTATCTTTGCTTGAAATCCTCGCTCTTTCCAGGTTCCTTGACTAGTTTGTCCAGCTCTATCTTCTTGCTGCGCAAGCCCTTTTCCAGCGCACCGTAGCGACTCTCGAGTCGCACGATTTCCTCACGCAGGCGATGAACGTCATGGCCAATGTCATGCCGGCGACGAAACTCCGGGTCGATCGCTGCCGGGCAGACGCCCTGATAGCTTTCGCCACGCAAGCCGATTTGCAAGGCGTTTGACATCTGGCAGTAGCTGCGCAAACCCTGCTCGCGCCCGAGCAGGTAATCGTTGGTATCGGCCTTCACGTTGGCCTCAGCGCAGTCGCTGCGCCGCTCCTCGAAGATATGCATGGGCTTGCCCGCCATGCCATCGACCAGCCCGATCTCACGCCAGTTGGCAAACTTGCATTCCTGCGGACTCATCACGGTACACGATGCAAGCGCGAGTGCCAGGAAACCGAGGCCAAGTACGACTCGAATTGTTTTCATGATTTCTGCTCAGGAAGACGGGTGGTTTTCAAGAAGGTCGATGTGCTGCGTTAGCGGATGCATGATAAGGTAAGGCATGAGCTCCCCTGTTCACGCCATCCTCAGCCCGCAGCAAACAGCCGATGCGCTGCCCTACCTTTTGCTGGCCCAGGAAATCGAAGCCCTGCTGCAGGACGCTAGCGTGGCTGTGCCGCCGCGCATCGTGCAAGCCCTGCACGGCGGTGGCAGTCTGTTTGTGATGCCGGCAGCCGATGCCCGCGTGGCCATTACCAAGCTCATCAGTTTCATCCCCGGCAATGCGCAGCGTGGCCTGCCCACCATCCAGGGTGACATCGTGGTGTTTAACGTGCAGACCGGCCAGCGCATCGCCTTGCTCGACGGCCCCACCGTGACAGCACGGCGCACCGCTGCAGTGTCTTTGCTGGCGGCACAAAAACTGGCACCGCGCCGCAACGGAGTGCTGCTGATTGTTGGCGCAGGCGTACAGGGCAGGGCGCATCTGGAAGCTTTTCACGCCGGTCTTGGCGTGCAGGAGGTCCGGGTGGCTTCCCGCAACCCGGCCAGTGCCGAGGCTTTGGTGAACCATGCCAAAGCGCTGGGGCTGCAGGCGCGGCGCGTGATGGATCCCAACGCTGAACTGGTCAACTGCTCCCTGGTGGTGAGCACCACGCCAGCACAGCAGGTGGTGCTGACTTCACTGCCCCGCAACGATGCCTTTGTCGCTGCGGTCGGCGCTTTCACACCGCGCATGCTGGAGTGGTCGGCTGAAGTCTGCCAGCAGCTGGCGCGCACCGGAACCCTGGTGGTCGACACGCGTGACGCCGACCACGAAGCCGGTGACTTGCTGCAAGCCGGCATCGATGTCGGCGCCTTGCCCACGCTGGCCGATGTGGTGGGCCAAACCGCCGCCTGGCAACAGGCCACACGCCCGACAGACGGGCCGGTCTTTTTCAAGAGCTGCGGCTGGGGCGGTTGGGACCTGGCTGCGGCCCGTTTATCTCTCAGAAATCACTTGCGCTGACTCACTGACAAGCTCTGCAAGGCGCGGCCAATGAGTCCGTGCACATCGTAAAGCGTTGATTCAGCCAGCCCCGTGCCATTGGGGCCGAGCTGGGTGCGCGCATCCAGGCAGATCCATTCGCCGCGGGGCCTGCGCAGCAAGTGAACGCTCAGGTCTGAATTGACGAAGCTGTAGCGCTCAAAGTCGAGAATCGCGCTGATGCCGTTGCCGGAATCGGCCGCCACGGCAACGCGCTGGTACTCGCTTGGCTCCTCCTGGTCCAACAGGGGGTGGCGCAAGCGGAACCAGATGGCACTCGGGCCGTTGAACATGCGGCCATGCGAAAGCCGCGTCTCGACCAGGTCGGCGTAGCCCACGTGTTTGCCGGCAAAGGGGAAGAAGCACGGTGACGATTGCTCCGGCGTTTCGGGTGCCAGCGGCAAGGGATGGCCTTGCAGGCCCTCAGGAAGAGGCAATTCGTTCTCACGCTGGACCAGCGCGGTGAATCGCGCCACTTCTTTGGTACCGGCCAGCAGGCGCGCCGAAAAATGCCCGGCGTTGCGACCGGCGTAATCGGTGGCGACTTCGATCGCCAGTTCGCCGATCGGCACCGGACGCAACAGGTTGGCAGTAAGACGTGCGATGTGGGTCAGGCCATGCCCGGCTGCAGAGTGCTCGATGGCGCGGCAGACCAAGGCAATGGGCGGGCCGGCGTGCTGGTGCTCCGGGTGCCAGGGGCCGCGCGTCAACACGCTGGCGCGGTAGTTGCCGTTGCTCATCAGCTCGTAGGCGCTGCTGGGTAGGGCGCGGGTGGACGTGGTCAAGTCAGGCTCCAGGATCTTGTGGTTGGCCTCGACTGTAGCGCAAGCACTTCAGATGCACCGTGAGTCTGCGGACAGGATAATGACCGCTGCACAAAAAGACCGAGGCAAACCAGTGATCACCAACGCATTTGACGAACAACTGACCCGGTGGCGGCACCACCTGCACCGCAACCCGGAGACCGGCTTCAATGAAAACAAGACCGCCGACTACATCGCGACGCTCCTGGGCGCGATGGGCCTGCAGGTGCAACGGGGCATTGGCGGCACCGGCATCGTTGCCAGCTTGAGGCTCGGAGATGGCCAGGGCGTGATCGGCCTGCGCGCCGACATGGACGCCCTGGCCATCACCGAAGCCGCAGAGGGCCGAGCCTACCAATCCCAAACCCCTGGTTGCATGCACGCTTGTGGACACGATGGCCACATGACCATGCTGCTTGGCGCGGCGCAGTTGCTGCTTGAAAGGCGCAACTTCAAGGGCACCGTCCGCTTCATTTTTCAACCGGCGGAGGAACATGGCAGGGGTGCCATCGCGATGATGAAGGATGGCCTGTTTGAGCGCTTTCCGGTGGACGAGATCTATGGCGTCCACAACATGCCCGGCATGCCGGCGGGCCAGATTGCCATGCGCAGTGGTGGCATCATGGCCAGCGAAGACAACTTTGTGATCCGGATTAGCGGGCGGGGCGGTCATGCAGCACGGCCGCACATGGCGATCGACCCGCTGCTGGTTGGCGCCCAAATCGTGGTGGCGCTTCAGAGCATTGTTTCGCGCTCCGTCGATCCCGGCCAGTCGGCCGTGCTGTCCTGCACCGAGTTCATGACCGATGGCCTGCGCAACGCGCTACCAAGCCACGTCACGATCAAGGGCGACACGCGCAGCTACACGCCGCAAGTTCAGGCGCTGCTGGAGCAGCGCATGCGCGAGATCTGCACCGGCGTTTGTGCTGCCCATGGCGCCGTCTGCGAAGTCGAATACACGCACGAATTTGCACCAACCGTGAACTGGCCGGACTGTGTTGAAGTTGCCTTGCAGGCGGCGACTGCGGTGGTGGGCAAGGAGCATGTCGAGGCTGAAGTGGCACCCATGATGGTCTCGGAAGACTTTGGCGCTTTCCTGAAAGTCGTTCCGGGTGCTTTTGTCTTTCTGGGCAACGGCGACGGCAATAGTCCGGGTGCGGTGCCACTGCATAACGCCGGGTATGACTTCAATGACAGCGTCCTGTCCGTTGGGGCGCGCTACTTCGCAGAGATCGCCCGCGTCCGGCTGCCGCAGTGAGGGCGGCAGGAACTAGTCAGTGGCTTTGCTGCCGGGCTTCAAGAGCACCGTGCTCATCGCCGCCAGAATCAGCAGCATCGCTGCGTAGTCCTGCCAATGCGGTGTCTCACCCAAAATCCAGGCGCCCGAGAAGACACCGACGATAGGAATCATCATGATCGACAGGCTGGACGCAATCGGCGGCAGCGTGCGCGCCAGTCGAAACCAGACCACATGGGCGAAGCCGAACACGATGACGGCGTTGAAGACAATGGCGCCCCATTCCACTGCATCGGGCCAGCGCCACAAGGAACTTTCAAACGCGATCGCCCCAGCGGCCATGACCACGGTCGTCATGCTGATCATCCAGAAGGTGATCGCCAGCGTAGGCATCTGGATCTTGGACTTGCGCAGCGCCACCGTGCCATAACCCCAGCCGGCGGCGGCCAGCAGCACCAGCGCACTGCCTAGCGGCTGACCGGCTATCGTCGCGAATTCGCTCGATAGCAGCAGCAAGGCACCAGCCATAGCGCAGCTGACCCCCAGCCAGGCCATCGGCGTCACCCGTTCGCGAAAGAACAGCAGGCCGCTCAGCACCGCCCAGACCGGCATGGTGTAGCCGAGGATGGCGGCGCGCCCCGAAGACAGCATCTTGACGCCCAGAATGACGAAGAAATGCCAGATCATCATGTTCGACACCGCGAGTTTGGCGACGAGTCCGACTTGCTCTTTTGAAATGCGCAGCGAGGTGCCGCTCATGCGGGCTGCCAGCCAGATCGTGGGGATGGCACCTATCATGCAAAGCGTGCGAAAAGTCAGTGGTGGAAAAGCGGTGACGCCGATCTTCATGATCGGCCAGTTGATGCCCCAGAACAGGGTGACCAGGACCAGAAGAACCCAGTCTCTACCGGAAAGTGTGCGCATGCGGCGACGATAGCACGGTGATGGCGTTCACATCGCTGCTCACTTGATCGAGGTCTTCCTTTTCGATGCCGTCTTCTTCAAAAAGCGAAGCTCACGACGAAGCTCGTTTTCCAGTTCTTCAACCGTCGGCAAATAGAGCTGATAGCGGCTCGTGAAGATGTTGCGTTCCTGCTGTTCACCCAGCGTGTACTTCACCACCGCATCGTTTTTGTCCGGACAGAGGATCAGACCCAGTGTCGGGTTGTCACCCTCGGTGCGCCGTTCGCGGTCGTAGTAATTCACATAGAACTGGATCTGGCCAAGGTCAGCGTGGGTCAGTTTACCCACCTTCAGATCGATCAGCACAAAGCACTTCAACACCGTGTGATAGAAGACCATGTCAATGTAGAAGTGGTCGCCATCGAGGGTAATGCGCTGCTGCCGGGAGACGAAGGCGAAGCCCTTACCCAGTTCCAGCAGGAAGTTTTGCAGCTTGTCGATCAATGCCTGCTCCAGCTTCGCTTCGACCAGTCGTGGCGACTCCGGCAGATCGAGAAATTCCAGCACCACCGGGTCCTTCAGCACGTCGATCGGCTGCGCAATCTCCTGACCGTGAACGGCCAGTCGCATCAGGCCAGCTTTGTCTCGACTCTTCGTCAGGCGATCAAACAAGAACGCATTGATTTGCCGTTCCATCTCCCGCGCCGACCAGGCGTTACGGCTTGCTTCGATTTCGTAAAAATTCCGCGCTTCGGGGCGGCTGACACGCAGCAACCTGCGGTAATGCGTCCACGAAAGATTAGCGCTGAGTTGTCCCGGCGACAAAGGGGCATCCGATGCCAACCGTTGTGGTTGCGGGAAATGCGCAAGGGCTGTCGATTTCCGACGCAGTGCGTCGGAAATCTGCTCCGGCAACAAACGCGGATACTCCAGATAAAATCGCCGGAACCACTCCAGATTGTCCACGCCGTAGCCGGCGCCAAATTCCAGCTTGAGACGCGCCGCCAGATCGGCCAGCAGTTCCGCGCCGTATCCGGCCCGTTTCCTTCCCTGCTGTTCCTCCTCGACGATCTCGCGTCCGACCAGCCAGTTGGCAATCACCTGCGTGGTATTGACTGTGCGCGCAATGTTGCTGCGAGCAGCCTCCAGAATCTCGCGCACCCGACCATAAAGCGGCGGGATGACAGCGGGAATGGCAGGGACTTTCTTGGATTTGCTTGCCATGCTCAGGCCTCCTCGTCGATCAGCAGCAACACCTAACTGTACTGGAGTAGGCCGGTTAGTCCAAAAGGGTTCGCGCACTATCTGCCTATCACCTACTTTGCTACGCCGCGAAAATCTCCCGAACCGCATCGACCAGTGCGTCAAGGTCTTGCTGCGTGTTGTAGGCCTGCACCGACAGCCGGATAAAGAGCGCACCCTTGTGCGAAGTCACGGGAATCTCGATGCGGTAACGCTCCAGCAGCGTGTCTTTGAGCCGTTGCGCATCCATCGGGGGCACCGGAATCGCCACCATCTGGCCGAAATCGGTGTCTGCACAAATCGGCGGCAGGGCGGTGATGGCGCAGATGCGATGCAGGGTCTGGGCCGCCATGGCGTGGCAGTCCTGGCGGACGCGATCCCAGTCATGCTCTGCCTGAAATGCGATGGCAGCGGGCACCGTCAAAAAGGCGGCGATGTCGCGTGTGCCCTGCCACTGCAGGCGGCGCTCCAGCAAGGTGGAGCCGGTGTAGGCGTCAAAGCCGGTATGCCCGGTGATGGTAGCGCTGTAGCCCCAGCTCACGACACCGGCATCGACCAGCGCATGGTGCTCGGGGCGCACATGCAAAAAGGCCGCACCCTTGGGCGCGCACAGCCATTTGTGACAGTTGCCGGTATAGAAGTCGGCGCCCAGCGCGTTCAGGTTCAAGGGGAGGTGACCCGGCACATGCGCGCCGTCGATCAGGGTCAGGATGCCGGCCTCCCGGGCACGGCGACACAGCTCGGTCAAGGGAAAGATCAGCGCGGTGGTTGAACTGAGGTGGCTCAGGAAGATAACGCGAGTTCGTGGCGTCACGCCGGCCCAGAGGCGCTGCACGAATTCCTCGGCCTTGAAGGGCAAGGGAATTTCCACCGGAACGTAGCGCGCACCGGTATGCTGGCAGACAAATTCCCAGGTGTTGTCGCAGGCACCGTATTCATGGTCGCTGGTGAGGATTTCATCGCCCGGCTGCAAGCGCAGCGAGCGCGCCACGGTATTCACACCGGTCGTGGCATTGGGCAGGTAAATCAGGTTTTCCGCATCGGCACCCAGTGCCTTGGCGAGTACTGCGCGGGACTGCGCCAGCAGATCGGCCGAGCGCCGTCCCAGAAACTCCACCGGGTTGCGCTCCATTTCCATCTGCCAGCGCTGGTAACTCTGCATCAGCTGCGCCGGGCAGGCGCCGAAGGAGCCGTGGTTGAGAAAAATCAGGTCCGGGTCAAGGAGAAACATGCCCCGGATTATTGCGCGGCTGCGCCATGCGCCTAGACCGAAGAGCCGTCATCGTTGCGCAGGCATTGCCCCGCCGACACGCCATTGGAGCCAACCGCCGGCAAATCCAGATAGTCATCCCGTCCCTTACCCGTGGCCCCGTTCTGCTCGATTTTTAGATGGTCGCCCGTATGCCCGTTGCCAAGACGCAGTGCCGGGTGGTCAAACGGCGCCTGC
>QYPX01000206.1 GCA_007280205.1 Comamonadaceae bacterium | reverse complement strand
CGCCCCCTTCATGCGCTCGGCCAGCGTGATCAGCAGATGGTCGCCGGCCTCGTGACCATGGGTGTCATTGACCGCCTTGAAGCCGTCGAGGTCAATAAAGACCACGGCCAGGTGCTGGCCACGGCGCCGTGTCTGGTTCAGTGCCTGTTCCAGGCGTTCGCTCAGCAGGGCGCGGTTGGGCAGCTTGGTCAGGCTGTCGTAGCGGGCGATGCGTTCGAGCTCGTCGTGTTTTTCTTGAAGTTCCTGCTTGGCCTGCTGGAGTTCAGTGACATCGACCCGGAACCCCACAATGTAGCCATCAGGCGTTCTACGTTCAACGGTGTGCAGAGTCTCACCGTTCGCATGCTTTTCCATAATCGGTGTGCCCACGCTGGCACGATGTGCGTCCAAGCGCTCGCTGACCCATTCCTCCACCCGTCCAATGGCTGTAAGGTAGCGACCTTGTTTGGCGCTGTTGCGGATCAGTGTCTCAAAGCTGACACCTGGCACCATCAGGTGCGCGGATTCGGCATAGACCTGACGGTATCTTTCGTTGCAGAACACAAGGCAGTCGTTCGAGTCAAAGATGACAAAGGCTTCGTTGATGGTCTCAACGGCGGTGCGTAGCAAAGCCTCGGCCCGCTTTATCTGCAAGGCGCCCGCTTCTGCCGCTTCTTCGACCCGCTTGCGTTGCTCGATTTCATTCTTGGCACGTACCAAAGCGTTTCGGGTTATTCGGTTGCCGTAATAGACCATACCGGCGGTCATACCGAACCCGGCCGTGTAGTTCAACCACTGCGTTACGCCGACGCTGTAATTGGGCTGCGGCAACAGTCCGGCGTTTTCGGTAAGTATCAAGCCCAACACAGCCAGCGAACTTGCACTGGTGGCGATAAGAACTCCGGGCAACTGAAATAGTATGCCTAGCAAGAGGATCCAAATCACGTAGAAGGCGGCGGTCGGGGTGCGGACGGTTCCCAGACTGATGTTCGCACCGGTCAGAAAAACAAAGCCGAGTATCGACAGGGCGAAAGCGATAAAGCCAATCCTGCCGCTGTGCAGGATGCGCCAGGCCAGCGCGAGCACGACCAGCCACGACATGGCGATGATCTGCGACCTCGTCGAGACGTTGTTGCCAAGGAAGACGGCGGCGGCGATCAGGACCGCAACAAGCAGGTTAATGCCGATCAACTCGTTGAGAAAACTGGCCCGGCGTGTTTTCTCCTCATCGCCTGGAAATACCGGCGGCGCAAGCACGCGTTTGATCGTGTCCATCATGACTGTCTCAGTCTCTCAAGGAATTTGCAAGTGAACCGCGCATTATGACCGGCGCTCCATGGTGACCGGTAGGATTGCGGTTTACGGCAACCTGATCCTTATGTCGGCTTTGTAGCTTGCCAGTCGGGGACCTCAATCTCGGGACCCGACCTGGTCCGGTCATAGAACTGGGATCTGGAAAGCGGTCATAGAGTTCCATAAAAATCAGGAGCGGTCATTGCAGCCACAAAATCAACGTTCGAATCAATCTGGGTGGGTAAATTGCCCGCCCATTTGAGCGTACCCGGACCCGGCATTTGGGAGGCTCCGCTGCTTGGGGCGGGCGCCTGACCGTCAGCTTGATGCGAGGGTTGGACAACTGATCGTTCTGACCTGAATTCCGGGCCAGCACAGAATCTGTCTGTCGGCGATTTTGTGGAGTGGTTCTAAACTACCTGAATTGTTGCTTCACAAACATGTCCGTTGCCGGTCGGCCACTAAAGGTACACCTTGTTGAGATTGAAACCGTCATCTGTTGGCACCAAACCCCGACGCGTCAAGGCGACTTTCATCTGGCCGTTCGCGGTCGTGCTCGTCTTCATTCTCGGCGCCTTTGTTGCCACGGCCTACTACCTGGAAGTTCGGGTGCGCGACCGGGCGCTTGAGGTCCGCGTCGCAGCGGTGTCGAAACTGGTGGAGCAGAAGCTTGACAAGGATACCAACCTGATGCACGCGGTACTGCGCACGATGATGCGCAATCAGGTTATTGAGGCCGCGTTTGCAAAGCTTGACCGCGGCGCACTGCAGCGGGAGGTTGGGCCTCTGTTTGAAACCTTGCGCACTGACCATCGCATCACCCACCTTTACTTCAATGGCCCTGATCTGGTCAATGTGCTGAGGTTGCACAGCCCCGGCCAGTTTGGCGATTTGATCAACCGCGATACGACGACCAAGGCGCGGGAACAGGGCGTTGCCGCGCATGGTCTGGAGCTAGGGCCGCTCGGCACACTGACCTTGCGCCTGGTGGTACCTTGGCACCGTGATGGCGCCCTGCTGGGTTACCTTGAAATTGGCGAAGAAATTGGCTCCCTTGTCGATGAAATCCACGAAAGTCTATCGATTGATTTGCTGGTGATGGTGGACAAGGATCGGATGCTGCCGCAACAGTGGCAGCATGGGCAATCTTTGTTCAAGCGCCAGGGAAACTGGGATCGGTTTGGCACCCATGCCCTCGTCGCGCAGACCATCAGTCACATACCAGACGCCTTGAATGAAACGGTGCTTCAAGGTCTTCATGCCGGCGGTAGCGCTGTAGTCGCCGACCGCGATCGGGTATTGCATTTGGCCATGTTGCCGCTGACAGATACCAGTGGGCAACGCATCGGCAGCTTTGTCGTGATGCTAGACATTTCTGTTTTGCAGAAAACGTTTCAAACAACCGTCCTTGGCACGACCCTGCTGAGCTTGATCATCGGTGCTGGCACGTTGGGACTTTTCTATTTTGCGCTGGACCGTGTTGAGCGCGACTACCAACGACAACATGATCTGGAGCATCAACTGCTGCGCCTGGGTACCGAACATCAGCGCATCCTGCAAATTGAAAAACTATCAGCGCTTGGCACCATGGTCGGCGAGATAGCCCATCAACTGAACAATCCGCTGGTCGGTGTGGTCAATCTGGCTCAGTTGGCGGTCCGCGAGGCGGACGACCCGGTACGCACACGCGAGTTGCTCAGGGAGATACGCCGGGCCGGTGCAGACTGCCATGCGCTGATTCAATCGATGCTTCGGTTTTCCAAGGTATCGAGTTTTGAGAGCAAGCCCACATCAATGGCCGAGGTGATGGAAGAGACGGTGCTGATGTTTCGTCAAACCGAGAGCCGACAGTTGCCGGTGGAAACGCGCTTGCCCAAAGAGGCGGTGGTCCTCACGGTCGATCCGATTCTGATCAGGCATGCTCTGTTCAATCTGTTGATGAATGCGGCTCAGGCCACGAGCGACGAAGGCGCTATCGTCATCGGTCTTGATTTCGAACCGAATCCCGATGACGGCGCGCCCGGGTGGCTGCTGTCTGTGACGGATCACGGTAAAGGCATCGCGCCCGAGATATTGGACAAGATATTCGTGCCCTTCTTTACAACGCGAAGTGATGGTACCGGGCTTGGACTGCCGGTCGTGCAACATGTGGCGTTGTTGCATGGAGGTTATGTTTCGGCCGGCAACCAATCTGGTGGTGGCACGCGATTTGCAATCTGGTTGCCACAAGAACCCAAGTTACCCCGACAGAACGAACCTGATTCATTGAACTATGTTGCCTAAGATCCTGGTCGTTGATGATGACCGTTACACCCGCACGCTGATCGAGCAGCTGATGCGAAAGAGCGCCGAAGTGCATCTGGCGGCGGACGGCGAGACAGCGCGGCGCCTGTTTGCTGCCGAGGATTTCAATCTTGTGTTGATGGACCAGCGCCTGCCCAAGGACAAAGGGCTCGATTTGCTGCGCGAGTTCCGCTTGGACAGGCCCAGACTGGTGGCGATCCTTATCACCGGTTTTGCCGATGTACGCGATGCGGTGGCGGCTGTGCGCGAGGGCCTGTTCGACTACTTGACCAAGCCCTTTGACGACCTGGAGGCGCTGGAGGCCGTGATTGGCAAGGCGCTCGAGCTCGACCGTGCCTATCGCGAGATTGCTGACCTCCGGGAAACGCTTGCCTCACAGTCTGGCAGCCCTATCATGATCACGCACTCGGCGGCCATGGAGAAGCTTCTGGTGCAGTTGAGGCAGGCCGCGCCGCTGGATACGACCGTGCTGATTGAAGGTGAGAGCGGGACCGGCAAGGAAGTGATCGCCAAGTTGCTTCATTCGCTGAGCTCGCGCACTGGCGGACCGATGAAGGAACTCAACTGCGGCGCCCTGTCCGAATCTCTGATTGAGGCGGCCTTGTTCGGCTACGAGAAGGGCGCTTTCACGGGTGCCGTAAAGACCACACCGGGCTACTTCGAGGAAGCCGACAACGGTACCATTTTGCTCGACGAAATCGCCGATATGAGCCCCAAGCTCCAGGTCAGTTTGCTGCGGGTTCTGCAGGAAGGAACTTTCGTGAGACTCGGCAGCACGGTGCAGCGCCCATCCAACTTCCGCCTGCTGTGCGCCACCAACAAGCCGCTGGAACAGGAAGTTGCCGCGGGGCGCTTTCGGTCCGACCTGTACTATCGCATCAACGTTGTACCTTTGCGCGTGCCCCCCTTGCGCGAGCGCCGCGATGACATCTTGCCGCTGGCCCTTTTCTTCCTGGACCACTTCAAACGCAAGTTCAGCAAGGCAACGGGGCCGCTGCAGAGTGACGCCATTGCCACGCTGGAAAATGCCCAATGGACAGGCAATGTGCGAGAGCTCAAACACACGATTGAGCGAGCTGTGGTCATCAATGCGGGAGGACCCATCACCAGCGCCGACCTTGGACTGGCCAGCACAGCCACACCTGGAAGCACATACAGCACAGCCGCGCCTACACCGCTGCTTGCATACCGCGAAGCGCGGTTGCGGTTTGAGCGCGCCTATTTTTCCAGTCTCATGCAGGCGGCGGACGGCAATGTATCCGAAGCATCCCGCATCTCAGGCGTCGCGAGACAGAACATCTATGGCCACCTGGAGCGCGCCGAAATTGTCACAAAACAGTGACAGGTGTCACCTTTTTGTGATGACAGCTGACGCACACCGGTGATGCCAGTTCCGGTGTCAGATCATCAATTCCCTCTGAACTCGTCGAGTTTTGGCAAAGGCTGAGTGAAAACTTGGTTGGCATGTAGTTTGCTGATGACATCAAATAACCAAGAGAATCGGCTCGGATTCCTTGGCCTTGATTTTTAACCCGAGAGGAACTCACCATGAAGAAATCTTCCATCTTTTCGGCAAGCGCCGTAAGCCTTGCCACACTGGCCTTGATTGGTTGCCAAGCTGTACAGGAAAAAGTGTCCCCCGATTCCCTGCTGGCGACTTTCACGAGCACCGCGCCCAACCTGGCCGCTGGCGCCTCTGATCCGGTCTGGGCCAAGGCCAGTCCGCTGTCGGCTGCTCTGACGGGAGGCGCTAACTTTGGCGCCAAGCCCGGTGAAAAGGGTGAGTCCACGGTGACGCTGAAAGCAGCTTACACCGCTGACATGCTGTACATGCTGATCCAGTACAAGGACCCGACCAACTCGGTGCGCCGCGGCCCCTACCAGAAGCAGGCCGACGGTTCCTGGAAGAAGCTCAAGGACCCGGCGGACAAGGGTGGCGACGACAACGTCTATTACGAAGACAAGTGGGCCATGCTCTGGCCTACAAACGAGGCCACCGCCAAGCAGTTCGACAAGGAAGGCTGCGCCATGTCCTGCCACGAGGGACAGACCAAGCCCTACGGCAACAAGTACACCAATCAACCAGGCCAACTTCTGGACATGTGGCACATGAAGGGCCAGCGCACCGGGCCATTGGGTTTTGTGGACGACCAATACACCGACGACACACGCTATGACCCCAAGACGGCACCCAACGCGGGCCGCAAGGGCGACCCGGGGCCAGCGGGTGGTGAATACACCGGTGTCAATCTGGTCAATGGCAAGCCGCAATTCATGGCTCGTGACGCCAAGGCTGCCAACGCCGGTGGCACCTACTACATCAAGAAAGGCGACGAAGTGGCATTTGACGACAGCAAGTTCAAGACCGGCGACGAGGTCGCTTCGATCATCATTAACCCGCTGGCGGGCACCGACCGCGGTGACGTGCGCACAGCCAACAGCTACGCCAACGGTATGCACACCTCGGTGGTCAGCCGCAAGCTGGTGACCGGCAGCAAGTTCGACGTGCAGTTTGCCGACATGAGCAAACGCTACGGATTTGGCTTTGCCGCCTTCGACAACGCCCAGGTTCGCCACGCCACGTCGGATGAGCCGATGTACCTGGTCTTCGGCAAGAAGTAAGCAATTCAGTGCTTCGCCCGGGACGCTCGTCCCGGGCGAAGCACCGGATTTGGTATGGACATACTAATCATCAGTGCCAGTGCGCTCGTCGCCTCGGGCTTGACACTGTTCTCGGGGTTCGGGTTGGGCACCATCCTTACACCGGTTTTCGCCCTGTTCTTTCCAGTGTCCGCTGCTATTGCCATGACGGCGGTGGTGCATCTTGCCAACAACCTGTTCAAGATTGGACTGGTCGGGCGCGATGCCCATTGGCCGACCGTCCTGCGTTTTGGCCTGCCCGCCGCGCTGGCCTCTGTTGTCGGAGCCACTTTGCTGGCCCGAGCTTCAACACTGGCACCAATTTTTGACTATGCCTTGTGGGGACAAGTTCATGCAGTCACGCCCGTCAAGCTATCGATCGGCCTGGTGATTACCGTATTTGCGCTGCTGGAACTCTCCCCTGCATTTGCGCGGTTGGCGTTCCCTGCAAAGTGGCTGTCGCTGGGCGGCATGTTATCGGGGTTTTTTGGCGGACTCTCAGGCAATCAGGGGGCGCTGCGCTCCGCTTTTTTGATCAAGGCAGGGCTTTCTAAAGAATCCTACGTGGGAACCGGCGCTGCTTGTACGGTGCTGGTCGACACGGTTCGCCTGGCCGTGTACGGCGTGGCGTTTCAGACCACATGGAGCGCAGCGCTCAGCAGCGAGACCGGCATGCTGGTTCTAGCGGCGACGGTTTCTGCATTTCTTGGCGCCTACTTTGGCAAACGAATGCTGAAGAAGGTGACGCTTCGTGTCGTTGAGTTGACCGTGGCCCTCATGATGATCGGGGTCGGCATCGCATTGGCAAGCGGCTTGCTTTGAATGGAGTGTGGATAGGCGGAGTCCTCGACGATGAATAGCGGCACTGTCCAAAAGTGGGGCGCCCGCCAAGCAGAGCCTGTGCCAACCGCATTGATTCAAGACTGCTGGCGCTTCGATGGAACTGGCCAAGATAAGGAAGATTTCGCCTCGGTTTGAACGACTGCTTTGGCCTTCAGGACAATGTGAGCGAACGGCCGGTCCTCACTTTCATCGATGACTGTAATGGGCACTTTGTTCGCGCTCACGGTCGGCCGGTTTGGGGCAACTCAATGGTTGACGATTTCGATGTCGGCTTTACGGCATCGACTTTGAACCGGCGAATAGTCACAGTCGACCAGAAGTAGCCAGTGGTGACAGGCAGCTTTAGCGCGGGCTACCTTCCCTTTCCCGTCTCAGGCAGATCAAGCACCTTCGCTTGTGCTTGTAACGGTTCGACCTGATTTTCGATCTTGACTTGATAGCAGATGGTGAAGCGAATCGACCATGAACTAAACTGACTTCGGTGAAACTTCTGCGCTCACCAACCATGGCCGATTCAGTTTCTTTCATTCTTTCCCAACTACAGACACACACGGAGATCGCTCGCCAATGCAAAGCCGGATTGCTCTGCGTACATTTCTGATATGTGCTCTTTTGCTGGTTTTGCTGCCAATCATCATGGCCAGCGGGTGGTTCTTCTATCGCTCGGCGTTCCAGGCCACCGAGCAGTTCGCCCAACAGTTGGCAGCCGAAGTTTCTGGCCGAATTCGTGAGAAGGTCATCGCGTTCTTCGACGTACCACAACGCGTTGTGGCGTTCAACGTCGAACAGGCACGGGCTGGCTATCTGTTGCACGACTCTTCGGACGAGTTGATGCAGCAATTCTTGCTGCAAATCCGCCAGCAACCTCAGCTGTCCTTTGTTTCCATGGGAACGGTCGCCGGGGAATATTTTGCCGGGAGCCGCTCGCCCATTGGCGCGGACAAAGACTTGCGCATGCTTCAGGCACGTATCGTTCATGGCCGGGCCATGGAAGTCTTTCAGGTTGACACTGCCAATAACCGAGCGAAGCTGATTTCCAGGAGTGACATTCACTTCGATGCCAGGGTTCGACCTTGGTTCAAAGCGGCGGTCGAGTCGGGCACTCTATCTTGGTATGCCCCTTACCGTTACTTCATCAATGATGTTCAGGGCGCCTATGCCTCCATGGGCATGGGTGTTTCCGCCCCCCTGTTTGACGGCACTGGCGCCTTCATTGGCGTGGTAACGGCCGACGTCGCACTTTCCCAGCTCAGTGACTTTCTGCGAACGATGACAGCGGCATCGGGTGGCGTGGCCTTTCTCGCCGATGCGGACGGTGAACTGCTGGCCGCCTCGACCCAGGAGCCGAGCTTTCATCTGGATGCGAAGGAACCGAACTACCGCGTCAAGACGACCCTCAGCGAAAATCCGGTGCTTCGTGCCGCGGGCCTGGCGATGGCGGTCACAGGACAAGCGGACGGCAATAGTTTTATTGAGGTCAACAACACCCGTCATCTGGTCCATTGGTGGCGTCACCATCTGGCGCGGGGGCCCGAACTGACAATTGGGGTCATCTTGCCGGAAAGTCAATTCAATACACCGTTGCGTGGCGTATTGCGCAACATCGTCTATCTAACTTTAGCAGTGATGCTGGCGTCGATACTGTTTGCCGTATTTGTCACGAATCGGGTGGTCCGACCCCTGGCCACATTAAGTGATTGGGGGGCACGACTGACAACAGGTGACTGGTCTGCCAGTGCGCCCAAGTCAAGTCCAATCCGCGAACTGTCATCTCTATCGGACGCTATGGGCTATATGGCCGGGCATCTGAAGCAACATGCACAAAACCTGGAACAGCTTGTGGCGCAACGTACCGCCGAACTGGAAAGGGCGATGGGCGTCATTGAACAGGCTTTGACGGACCAGCGCCAGTTCATTGCCATGTTGTCACACGAGGTTCGGTCACCCTTGGCCGTCATTGACACTGCCGCCCAGCTCCTGTCCTTCCGACTGAAGAACGACCCTACTCAACTGGCTGTTGCCGAGCGCATCCTGCGCGGCTCGGCACGACTCAACATCTTCTTTGATAATTGCCTGACCCAAGACCGCATTGACAGCGAGAACTTCGCGCTACAACCCTCCCCCATCGATGTCAGTTCCATGGTGAGCTGGGTTATCGAGAGCTGCGTGCAGTTCTCCAATGATCATGCCCTTGAGACGGAACTCGCACCGGATCTGCTACCCCTTTATGGTGATGAGGTCCTGCTGCGCATTCTGCTTATCAATCTGCTTTCCAATGCGATCAAGTATTCACCTTCAGGCACTGCCGTCACTTTGCGTGTATGGCGTGACAACACACTCTGCTGTTTTTCCGTCGAAGACTGTGGCACGGTCATTCCCGCCGAGGAGGTCGCTGTCATTTTTCAGAAATACCGTCGGGGACGGACGGCCGAAGGTAAGCCCGGGGCCGGACTCGGTCTGGCCCTGGTGGCACGGATTGCGACTTTGCATGGTGGCACCGTCCGAGTAGAAAACCGGGAAGTCAAAGGTACGCGGTTCATCCTGGCCATTCCTTTCAATCACCCATAGACGCCATGAACTTGCTTGCCAGTTCAGCGCTGTAGCTGGCACACTTCCGAACCATGAAGAATACCAAACCGCGCATCGCTATCGTCGAGGACGACGCCGATCAGTTGCATAGCATTGAGGAATTTTTGTTGGATTCTGGCTATTCTGTGTGGGGCGCAGGTTCGGCTGAGGCCTTCTATCGCCACTTCATGACTCAACCGGTAGATGTGGTGATTTTGGATATTGGGCTGCCAGGTGAAGACGGTCTGGCGGTAGCGGCCCTGCTCAAGGACAAACCTGACGTGGCCGTCATCATCCTTAGTGCCCGCGATGCCCTGAGTGATCGGTTGTCAGGGTTGCGTGCCGGCGCGGACCGTTATCTCGTCAAGCCTGTGAGCCTGCTCGAACTCGCTGCCAACATCAATGCCGTTGCAAACCGACTGACGCTGACCGCTATGGCTACAGCGGGCAGCGTGGCAAGTGGGCCAAGCGCCGAACTACCGCGCGAACACTGGCGACTGGGACTGCAGAATTGGGTGCTGACATCGCCTCAGGGGCAACATCTCATCCTCACCTCTCATGAATTTGTGTTGTTGCACCGCTTAATCAAGGTGCAGGGACAAGGCGTTACCAAGCAAGACTTAACTGACCAGATTTTTGGACCACGGGCTCAAAATGGCAGTGAACGCCTGAATCTTTTGGTCACGCGCTTGCGCAAGAAAGCCAGTGCGGCCTTGACTGAGCCGTTGCCACTCAAGACGCTGCATCAAATTGGCTACACATTCACGGCGGTCGCCAACCTCCAACAGGACTAGCAAGTCAGCCCGCGCACCCCATCAGGGGTTCTTGGAAAAGTGAATGGCCAGGCGCCTGAGCCGTCACGAGTTCGTGAGTTCAATGCTTCTGCAATGAGTGGTTTCCCCTAGGGAAAGTGAAACAAAATGAAGGAATTGGAAGCGGCGTGAAAGGTCTTTTGATGCAAAACTGAGCTTCAGTTTTCGTCATCAAAAACCAACTGGAGACATTTCATGCAACGTCGTCAACTTCTTCAACTCTCAGCGCTGGGCGCTTTGCCTGCTTCGCTTGGCCTTTCGCGGTCCGCCTACGCTCAGGCCACGGGCGCAATACAGTTCGGCTGCCCGGTGCCTATGTCGGGTGCCTTCGCAGCCAACGGCAAGTATGCGGACCTGGGCATGAGATTGGCCATCGAACAGTACGGCACTGCCCTGAAGCGCCCGCTGGCCTACACCTTGCTCGATACCGAAGGAAAACCCGCCACCGCCGTACGCAAGGTCCAGGAGTCCGCGCAGCAACAAGGGACCCGATTCTTTGCCGGTGGCATTTTGTCGTCCGAGTCGCTGGCCATGGGCAAAGAGGTTGAAAAGGCCGGGGGTCTGTTCATTACGACGGCTGGGGCCGATGAAATCACTGGTAAGGACTGCAATATCGCCACCTTTCGCTGGTCAGTCCCCACCTTCGGCGCGATCGAACAAACAGTGCGGCCCTTGATCGAAGCCATGCCCAAGGCCAAGCGCTGGTACACCATCACGCCGCAATACGTTTTTGGCGATGGGCTATTGTCAGCCGCCAAAAATATTTTCAAGGAAAAAGGCATCGAGCATGTGGGCAATAGCTACCACTCGCTGGCCGAAAAGGAATTCAGTGGCTATATCACCAACGCCATTGCCGCCAAGCCGGACGTCTTGCTGCTACTCAACTTTGGTGGTCAGTGTGCCGACACGCTGCGTCAAGCGGTGAGCTTTGGTATGAACAAGAATATGACCATCTTGGTAGCCTGGGCCTCCGGACTAGAACAATTTGAGTCGCTCGGTGCTGACCTCTGTGAAGGTCTCTATTTTGGCGCGCAATACTGGCATACGGTCGATTCACCGCTCAACCGTGATCTGGTCAAGCGCACTCAGGCCAAATTCAAAGAGAACCCAAACTACAGCCTCGCTGGTTCCTACATCTGCACCAAGTTGCTCATCGACGGCATCATCAAAGCCGGTTCAGTGGATCAAAAGGCGGTTATTGCAGCGCTTGAAGGCATGAAGTACCAAGGCTTGACAGGTGATGAAGAGGTGCGCAAAGCCGATCATCAGGTGCTGAAGAACTACTACCTGCTCAAAGGCAAGGCAAAGACCAAGATGCAGAACAAGGATGACTTTGTTGACGTGCTGAGTTCGGGCAAGTCCTTTCTGCCCATTGATCAGACCGGCTGCAAACTTATCTGATCGCCTGGCCATCTGATCATTTGGCACCCCGGCAGCGGCATTTGGCACTCCCGGGGTTCTTCATTTTCGTGTCCACAGTCGCATGAACATCTATCTGCTTCAGATCATCAATGGGGTCGGCATCGGCATGCTGTACTTCCTGCTGGCCGTCGGCTTGTCCATCGTGTTTGGGCTGTTGCGCTTCGTGAACTTCGCTCATGGTGCCTTCTATTTGCTGGGTGCCTATTTCTGCTTCCAGATGACACGCTGGGGTTTGAGCTTTTGGTTGGCCCTTCTGGTTGTGCCACTGGTCGTCGGTGCTTTAGGCTGGTTGACTGAAAAGCTGATGCTGCGCCATGTCTACGCCACGGCCCATGAGTTTCATATCCTGGTAACGGTCGGACTGGCCTTGGCCGTGCAGGAATTGGTCATCCTGCAATGGGGACCATTGGGTGACAGTGTTGCGGTGCCCGACATATTGCAAGGCGTGGTGATGTGGGGCAGCTTTGTCTACCCAAAGTACCGCTTGTTTGTCATTGCCTTCACGGCCGTGCTGGCAGTGTTGCTTTGGTACCTGTTGGAGGGCACACGCCTGGGCAGTGCTGTTCGAGCGGGCAGCGAATCCACCGAGATGGTGTCTCTGTTGGGAATCAACGTTTTTCGGATTTTCAGCCTGGTGTTTGCACTGGGTGCCGCCACGGCGGCGTTGGCAGGGGTACTTGCCGCGCCGATCCGCGGTGCCGAGCCGTTTATGGGCGTCGAGGCCTTGGGTGTGGCCTTTGTGGTCGTAGTGGTGGGTGGTATGGGCAGTTTTAGCGGCGCCTTGCTCGGCGGGCTACTGATTGGCGTGGTGCAAAGCGTGATGAGCACGCTGTGGCCCGAAGGTGCGCGCTTGATGATCTACATTGCCATGGCCACGGTGCTGCTGCTGCGCCCCCATGGCTTGCTCGGTCGCAAGGAATAGACAGCATGAAAAAGCACACTCTTCTCATTTTGGCCTTGGCCGTCGTCCTCGTCATGCCGGTGCTGATGCATTCAGGCTCATTGGCCAGCGAAGTGCTGATCTTCGGCCTAGCCGCCATGGGCTGCAACCTGCTGTTGGGTTTTACCGGGCTGTTGTCCTTCGGCCAGGGGATTTTCTTTGGCCTGGGCAGCTACACCGTAGCCCTCACTTTGACACGCTGGCCCCTGCCAATGCCACTCGCGTTGGCTCTGGCCATGGTGACGGGCGGACTTGGCGCGGCATTGGTCGGCTGGATCGCCATTCGCCAAAAGGGAACCTATTTCGTGATGCTGACGCTGGCGTTTGCGCAGATGTTTTACTTCATCGCCTACACCGCGACGGGGCTGACCGGTGGCGACAATGGCTTGCTGGACATTCCTCGCCCCAGTATCACGGCATTCGGACAAACCCTTTGGCCACTGACCTCACCATGGCAGTTCTACGGCTTTGTGGCCCTAATCTTTCTGGTTGCGTTTTGGCTTCTGCTCAGGGTGTCGAGATCGACCTTCGGCCGCACCTTGCTGGCGGTGCGCGACAACGAGGAGAGAGCTGGCGCGATTGGCTACAACCTCAAGCTGCTCAAGCTGCAAGCCTTTGTGATTTCCGGCGCAGTCACGGGCCTGGCGGGGGCGCTGCATGCCATGATGATCGGCATCGCGCCGCTGGCCAATGCCGAGTACCACACCAGCGAAATGATTCTGGTGATGACGGTCATTGGCGGCACCGGCAACCTGTTTGCCTCCGTGCTGGGGTCGGCCTTTTATCTGTTGTTGGCCGATTGGTTGTCGGCGCTGTGGCCGCGTTGGTTATTGCTCTTGGGCATGGTGCTGATGGCCGTCAGCCTGTGGATGCAGCGCGGTCTGTGGGGGCTGGGCGAAAAACTCTGGCACCTGCGGCAAGGGAAGCACGGCCAGATCAGGGACCAAACCACCGTGCAAGGAAATAAGACGTGAGCACGCCCATTTTGCTTGAAGCCATTGGTATCGAAAAATACTATGGCAAATTCGCGGCGCTCGGCGGCGTCGACCTCAAGGTGCGAGCCAATACCGTGCATTCAGTGATCGGTCCTAACGGGGCCGGCAAGACCACGCTGTTTCACATGCTGACCGGCACCAAGTCCGTCAGCGGCGGGCGGATTGTATTTGACGGGCACGACGTGACACAGGAACCGGACCATCGCCGGGTGCAGCGGGGGATTGCCCGCTCATTCCAGGTTACCAGCCTGTTTCTCAGCCTGTCGGTGCGCGAGAACTTGCGCCTCGCGGCGCAGGGCACTGCTCCAACCAAAGCCATGAACTGCTGGCATGAACCGGAGGGTCCGCGCGCCTGCGCCGACACCGTGGCCAGTGTGCTCGCCAAGCTGGGCTTGGAGAGTTTTGCCAGCACCCCGGCTGGCAATCTTTCTCATGGACAACAGCGACGGCTGGAAGTGGGCATGGCACTTGCCGCCCGCCCCAAGGCGATCTTTTTGGACGAGCCGACCTCGGGCATGGGCATTGATGACCTGGAGGACATGAAGTGTTTCATCAAGAGCCTGCGTGATGAGCACACTGTAGTGCTGATCGAGCACAACATGAATATCGTGATGGACATCTCAGACACCGTCACTGTGATGCAACAGGGCCGGGTGCTGGCCGAAGGCCTGCCGCACGATATTCGCAGCGACGACCGGGTGCGCGCCGCCTACCTGGGGAACATGATCACCGGGGGAAAGGCATGATTCTGGAAATCGACAACTGTCACGCCCACTATGGCAAGAGCCATGTGCTGCAAGGGATCGAGCTGCAGGTCAAAGACGGTGAACTGGTCACGCTACTCGGGCGAAATGGTGCTGGCAAAACTACCACGCTTAAATGCATCGTCGGGGTTGTGCCACCCACGCAAGGCGTCATTCGCTTTTGCGGCCAACACATTCAAGGGCTTCCACCGCACGTCATTGCCAAGAGCGGTATCTGTCTGGTGCCGGAGCACCGTGGGATTTTCAAGCTGCTCACAGTGGAAGAAAATCTATTGTTGGCTCAGCGAAAGCGTTCACCTTGGCAGATGACTGACATTTACCGCATCTTCCCACGTCTGGGAGAGCGCTGCAAGAACGGTGGCGGTCAGCTCTCTGGCGGCGAGCAACAAATGCTGGCCATTGGACGAGCGCTCATGAACGACCCCAAACTGCTGATGCTGGACGAACCGGTAGAAGGGCTGGCGCCAGTGATCGTCGAAGAAATCGTGGCTCAGCTCAAGATCATCAAGGCCGCCGGTGTGGCGATCTTGCTGGTGGAGCAAAACCTTGAAGTGTGCACTCAACTGGCTGACCGGCACTGCATTATTGAGCAAGGCACGATTGTTTACAGCGCAGACAACGCCAGCTTCCTAGCCGACGTGGCGGTGAAAGACCGCTATCTAGGTGTCGGCCTGGTATAGGTCCCCTGCATGGGAGTGAACGAGAATTGTCATGCTCAAAAAATGGAAGACTCTGAAATGAAGATCTTGATAGCGCGGCTCAATCACGAAACCAATACGTTCTCCCCTTTGTCGACTCCGCTGGAGTCGTTCACTCCCAGTTACGACGAGGCGGCCTACCGCAACAACTCGGGCATGCGCACCGCCATGGCGGCCTTCATTGATCTGGCGCAGAGCCTGGGTGCAACCCTGGTAACGCCGGTGTCAGCTACTGCCAACCCGAGCGGTCCGGTGCAGGCAGGGGCCTATGACGAGCTCACCGGGCGCATCCTTGCCGCAGTGCCAGGCTGCGACGCCATACTGCTGGACTTGCATGGGGCCATGGTGGCCGAAAATAGTTTCGACGGCGAAGGCGACTTGCTGGCCCGTGTACGCGCGTGTGCGCCAGGTGTGCCCATTGGCGTAGCGCTCGACCTGCACGGCAACATTACGCAAAAAATCATAGACAACGCGGACGTGGTGGTCGGCTTCAAGACCTATCCTCATGTGGACATGTACGAGACCGGCGAGCACGCGGGCCGCCTGTTGCTGGCCATGCTCCGGGGACAACAACGCTACGCCGTGCGCTGGCATCAGTTGCCGCTCATGAGCCACACTCTGCGCAGCACCACTTTGCACGGCGCTATGGCGCGCGCGGTGCAGAGCGCACGCGAGGCCGAGCACGAAGGCATGCCGGCGGTGTCCATATTTTCTGGCTTTTCGCTGGCAGACATTGAGGCTCCCTGCGTCAGTGTCGTAGTAACCGGCCTAGTTAGTGATGCGGGTATGTCTTTGGCCCAAACAGTTGCAGATCGCATCGCCGAGCAGATATGGGCTGATCGGGCTGAGTTTGTGTACGAGAGTGAGCCGTTGGCGAACTCTCTGGCCCGGGCGCAAGCACTGGCCTTGGGAGCCAGTCGGCCGATTCTGTTGCTGGATCATAGCGACAACTGCATGTCTGGCGGCACTTGTGACACCATGGACGTGCTGCAGGCCGCGCTGTCACATGGACTACAGGACATAGCGGTCGGTCCCCTATGCGACGCCCAAGCGGTAAGCGCTCTGATTGAGGCAGGAAAGGGGGCAACCGTCACCATTGCCCTGGGCAACAAAGTCGCGCTGGTTCAGTTGGGCATTGTCAAGCAACCTGTTCAGGTAGAAGGTACGGTGCGCGCCATCAGTGATGGCGAATACACTGTCAGCGGCCCGATATACACCGGACAGCGAGGCAGCATGGGGCGCACGGTATTGCTTGATATCGGTGTCGCCCAAATCGTCGTTACCGAGCGTCCACACGAACCTTTTGATCTTGGGGTCTTCCAGTGTGTTGGACTAGACCCTTGCGCCCATCGCTTCCTATTGCTGAAATCCCGTATGTATTGTCGGCCTGTTTTTGAGCCACTGGCCCATGCATTGATTGAATGCGACAGCCCGGGCCCGACCAGTTCCGACTATTCCCTGTTTCCGTTTTCTCGAGTCAGGCACCCAGTATTTCCGCTTGATCAATTTTGAATTCCCTTTACCAATTGATGTGACAAGGACAAACTATGGACACTGCAGCCTCTGTCGACATTGACAACCTGCGCATCAACGGCCCACGCCTGTGGGACTCGCTGATGGAACTGGCCAAAATTGGCGCCATGCCTAAGGGTGGTGTGTGCCGCCTGACCTTGACCGAACTCGACGGCCAGGGCCGCAACCTGGTGACGCGCTGGGCCCGCGAGGCTGGTTTGACGGTAACGATTGACAAGATAGGCAACGGCTTCATGCGCCGCGCCGGTCGCAACAACAGCCTGCCGCCAATCGTCACCGGCAGCCACGTCGACACGCAACCCACCGGCGGCAAGTTCGATGGCAACTATGGCGTACTGGCCGGGCTCGAGGTAGTGCGCACGCTCAATGACCATGGTGTTGAAACCGAGGCGCCGATCGAGGTCGCCTTCTGGACCAACGAAGAAGGCTCGCGCTTTGTGCCGGTCATGATGGGCTCGGGCGTGTTTGCCAAAGTGTTCACGCTGGAACACGCCTACCATGCCACCGATACTGAAGGCAAGACGGTGAAAGACGAGTTGGCCCACATCGGCTATATCGGCGAGCAGGAGCCGGGCGAGCATCCGATCGGCACCTATTTCGAAACGCATATCGAGCAAGGCCCGGTGCTGGAAGACAACGACAAGACCATCGGCGTGGTGCAAGGCGTGCTGGGCATTCGCTGGTTTGACTGCACCGTCACCGGCATGGAAGCGCACGCCGGCCCGACCCCGATGGCGCTGCGCAAAGACGCGATGCAAGTTGCCGCCAACCTGATTCAGGAGGTGGTGGCGGTAGCCCTGCGTCACGCGCCGCACGGGCGCGGCACGGTCGGCATGGTGCAGGTGCACCCGAACAGCCGCAATGTCATTCCGGGGCGAGTCAAATTCTCAATCGACCTGCGCAACGCTACAGACGCCTTGGTGGACCAGATGGCCGACGAGGTTAAAACCTATGCCGCGAAACTCAGTCAAAAAACAGGTCTGCCGATCCTGATCGAGCTGGTCTCCAGTTACCCGGCACAAGCCTTTCATGCCGACTGCATCAACGCCGTTGCGCGCGCCGCGCAAAAGCTGGGCTACTCCAACATGCCGGCCGTCTCCGGCGCCGGCCACGACGCCGTCTACATGGCCCGCCTCGCCCCCAGTGGCATGATTTTCATTCCCTGCAAGGACGGCATCAGCCACAACGAAATTGAATACGCCAGCCCCGAGCACATCACGGCCGGTTGCAATGTGCTGTTGCACGCCATGCTGGAGCGGGCGGGCACTTGAGCGATTGTCAAATTGGAGCCGCGCTCGAACTGATCCAACTATTCTTGATCGCCAGCTTTGAGGACGCAAATTTGGATCAATGATCGTCGCTTTAGGGCACCGAACTACCGGGCAGTTTGCCAATGACCAACAACGAATAGCGTTTATCGGACGCCGCAAAGATGTTTGCCGATGGCATGACAGTTGGCCGGAACGTTGCACATGAGCCGCACATTCGGCAGAGACCGCACCGAAACCACCAATGACAGCTTACGGATTTCCATGCGCTTTTTTGAATGACCGGTTCCCTCAACCCTGGCCGACCGGTTTGGGCACTTTGCCGCATCTGAGTGCATCGGATTCAACGCCCGATAGTTGACAGCCAAACCATCTATTCAATTCGCGAAAGCGATGTCGCCGCGTGCCCGAGTCCACCGGGGCGAGACTCTCGCCAACCCTGCCTCAGTCGTGAGCACCCATATCCACCGCCTTGCAGGCCAGTCTCACTACTTTCGGAATGGGCCGGGTGGCGGTGCGGTAATTGATGATATTGCGCCGCGACATGCCCAGGGTGTCGGCTGCTTTGCTGGCCGAAAACCCGTGCTGCATCATCCATGCATCAAAGCTGCGCGCGCTGTCGTCAGACTGCTCGGCGGCGAGTCGGTAAATCGTGGTGGCGGCGATCGACAGCGGGCCCTCGTCATCCCATGTCAGGCCGCTACCCCATTCCTCTACAGCAACCCGAGGAAACAGATCAGCATCGCGCAGGGGTTTGAGGCTCTTGAACCCAGACACGAACTCCGACAGGTCAACGTCAGCGCTCCAACCGTCCTCAAACCGCACATTCAAGCGCATGTTGTCAAGCGCCGTGGCGCTGGTGATTCGTGGAAGTTTTTCACGCATTGTCATGCTCCATTGAGTTTGTCCCATTCGGCCTGAATCAGTGGTTTGTTGGCCAGCGCCCAAGCTATCGCCTTGGCAAGCAGTTTTCGATTTGCGCAACCCGCAAGTTCGGCCATTGTTACCAGATCAACCGCTGAATCACCGTCCGGGGTGCGCACATGAAAATGAACCGGCGCATGGTCAGCATAGACCGATATCTTCATTTTGCCGTCACGATAAATCGTATTCACAAGTTTATTGTAGTGCAATAATTGCACCATGCAACGTGATTAGAGGGCTACTGTTATGAAAAGCTAAGCCTGCCTTCGGAAGGTCTGCTTTGGCTTTCCGGGGCGCCACCGCGAACGGCCGGTCCTGAAGATTGTGGTTGTCAGCAACGGGCACTTTGTTCGCGCTCACGGTCGGCCGGTTTGGGGCAACTCAATGGTTGACGATTTCGATGTCGGCTTTACGGCATCGACTTTGAACCGGCGAATAGTCACAGTCGACCAACTGCGGGTGCTCACCAACAGAAGCTTGCGGGAAGCACAGTTAATTTCAACGGAAGTTAATCGAAGAGACTCGCGATGGTCGCCATTGGCAAAAACAGCCTGCTGGTCGACAGGTTCAAGGGTATGAATCCGAAGTGCTGATAAAAATCAGCAGCCAACGCAT
>QYPX01000038.1 GCA_007280205.1 Comamonadaceae bacterium | reverse complement strand
GGTTCTTTCTGTGGAAACAAAGTGAATCTAACATGAAAGCCATGCAAGTCACAAAACAATCCGATTTACCTGATGTGGTGGTGCAAGAGTCTGAATCCGGAGTGGTTTGGATCACCATCAACCGCTCCCACAAACACAATGCGCTGGCACGGCCGGTACTCGCCGCCATCGCGACGGCCGTGACGGCCGCGGGCGCCCGCCCGGAGGTTCGCTGCGTGATCGTCACCGGTGCTGGCGATCGCTACTTCGCCGCCGGCGGGGACCTCAAGGATCTCGCGAACGTGCGAGACGAGCCAGCAACGGTTGCCATGATGGACGAGGCCGCTGCCGCGCTGGACAGCATTCGATTCTGCCCGGTGCCTGTGCTGGCCTATTTGAACGGCGACGCCATTGGCGGCGGTGCTGAACTGGCGCTGGCGTGCGACATGCGGATGCAAGGGGCCAAGGCGCGCATTGGCTTCATCCAGGCCAAGTTGGGGATCACCTCAGCTTGGGGCGGTGGGCCCGACCTGTTTCGCCTGCTTGGGCCGGCACATGCCATGCGCATGATGAGCCGCTGCGAACTGGTCGGGGCCGAGCAGGCACTGCTGATCGGCCTGGCCGACGCGGTGGTGTCCGACGGACCGCAGGGCAATGACATTGCAGCTTTCATCAAGCCGCTGCTCAGCTGTCCACCCCAAGTCCTGCGCGGCATCAAGGCACAAGGCATTGCCTCGCGCCAAGGTCTGTCCTGGCAGGCGCACCGCGTGATCGAAAAGAAACATCTGGTCCAGACCTGGTTGCACGACGATCACTGGGCCGCTTCCGAAAAACTCCTGTCTAAAGGTTCGTGATGAACAAGAGAGAGAAACCGATTACCGCGCGCGAGCCGGTGATGACGTCGGTCAGTCGCAGCGGCATTGCCGTACCCGCCAGTGTCGATGCCAGCGCGGTACACCCGGAGAACATCGGTCGACCCGGCGAGTACCCCTTCACGCGCGGCATCTTCCCCGATGGCTACAACGGCCGCCTCTGGACCATCCGTCAGTATTCCGGCTTCGGCACCGCAGAAGAATCCAATGCGCGCTACAAATTCCTGCTGGCGCAGGGCCAAACCGGCCTGTCGGTAGCACTTGACCTGCCAACGCAGTGCGGTTACGACCCGACCCATCCGATGGCTCGGCCCGAGATCGGCAAGGTGGGTGTGTCGCTGTCGAACCTCAGTGAAGCTGAAATTCTGTTCGAGGGTCTGGACTTATCGAAGATATCGACGTCCTTCACCATCAACGGCACCGCTGCCATCATCTACGCGATGTACCTGGCGGTCGCCGACAAGCAGGGAGTGCCGCGCGAGAAACTTACCGGCACGATCCAAAACGACATCCTGAAGGAATACGTCGCCCGTGGCACCTGGATCTTCCCGGTGCGCCCTTCCATGCGGCTGATTGCCGATTCGATCTTGTATTCGAACGATGTTTCGCCACGCTTCAACGCCATCAGCATTGCGGGCGCCCACGTGCGCGACGCCGGCGCCACAGCGGCCGAGGAGATGGCGTACACGCTGGCCAACGGTCTGGCGTATGTGGAGGAACTGCGCAAGCGCGGGGGAGACGTCGAGAAATTCGCAAAGCGCTTGTCGTTCTTCTTTTATGTACACATGGATTTCTTCGATGAGATTGCGAAGTTCAGGGCCGGTCGACGCCTTTGGGCGCGTCTCATGAAGGAGCGTTACGGCGTCAAGGACCCGAAAGCTCAGCACTTCCGCTTTGGCGTAGTGTGTGGCGGTTCCTCGCTGGTTGCACCGCAACCGTACAACAACGTAGTGCGGGTTGCGGTGGAAACGATGGCAGCGGTGTTCGGTGGCGCGCAGTCGATCTTCACCTGCGCGATGGACGAGGCCTTCCAGATTCCGACCGAGTTCTCAGCCGAGTTGGCTGTGCGCACGCAGCAGATTCTGGCCTTTGAGAGCGGTATTGGCCGAACGGTGGACCCTTTGGGTGGCAGCTACTTTCTGGAGCAGCATACCGACCGCATGGAGGAGATGATTGCCAAGGTGATGTCCGAGATCGATGCTTACGGCGGCGTGATCCCAGCCATTGAGGACGGTTGGATGCAACTGCGCTTGGCCGAGCGAGGCTTGGAGCGCAAGCTTGACACCGACGCCGGCAAGAACGTTATCGTGGGCCAAAACTTTTTCAAGAAAGAGAACGAGCAGATCGGCGTGCGCGAGTTGTTTACGCTCGATCCGACTGTTGCACAGCGAGCGCTGGAGAAGTTCCAGCGCGTCCTCGACACACGCCAATCGTCGGCGGTGGATGTCGCGTTGGCCAAACTGTCCGCAGCGGCTGCCAAAGATCGCGAGAACCTTATGCCTTATCTCGTTGACTGCTGCCATGCCTATGCCACGGTGGGAGAAATGGTCAGTGTCCTGAAGAACCAATGGGGCGAATTCAAGGAACCGGTGAATCTATGAATGAGTTAAAGACCAAACGGCCATTGGCCGGAAAACGCATCCTGGTCGGCAAGCCCGGCTTGGACGGGCACGACATTGGCGCGAAGATCGTGGCGTTAACGCTGCGCGATGCAGGCGCCGAGGTAATCTACACAGGGCTGCGCCGCACCCCGCTACAAATTGCCCAAGTGGCGGTCGACGAGGGCGTGGACGCGGTGGGCTTGAGTATTCTCTCCGGAAGCCACAAGGAACTGGTTGCTGACGTCATCGCGCAGTTGCGCGCTTTGAAGGCGGGGAATGTCAAGGTGTTTGTCGGCGGTACGATTCCTGGTGCTGACCAGGACGTGCTGCGTGAGTTGGGTGTCTCGGCGGTGTTCACGGCGGATATGTCGCTGGATGAGGTCGTCGCTGAACTGGCGCACAAGCTGTCATGAGCGGTCCGCTCTCCGGCATCAGGATCATCGAAGTTGGCCACATGTTGGCCGGACCCTATTGTGGGCTGCTACTGGCTGACATGGGTGCCGAGGTCATCAAGATTGAGCCGCCCGAGGGCGACATCGCGCGCACAGTGAGTCCGCATTTCATCGGCCCCCACAACGCCTACTTTGCCAGCCTCAACCGGAATAAGAAGAGCGTCGTAATCGACCTGGTGAGCGATGTCGGCCGCACGCAGTTGAAGGAACTGGTGGGCCGCTCGCATGCGCTGATCACTAACCTGCGCCCGTCGGCGATAAAAAAGCTCGGCCTGACCTACAGCAGCCTGCGCCGATGGAACGAACAGATCATCTGCGTGGCGCTGACTGGCTACGGTCTGGAAGGACCGCACGCAGAAAACCCGGCTTACGACTATGTGATTCAGGCGCTGACAGGTGTGATGGCGCTTACCGGCGACCCTTCGGCGCCGCCGACCAAGGCGGGCTACTCGGCCGTTGACAATTCGGCTGGCTTGGTGGCGGCGATGGGCCTGTTGGCGAAAATCGTCGAGGGCAAGGGCGGACAGGTTGATGTGGCTATGTACGACGTGATGCTGTCCCAGCTTAACTATCTGGCGGGCGCGGCGCTCAACACGGGTGAAGTTGTTGAGCGTCTGGCCAATTCATCGCACCCTTACGTGGTGCCAGCCCAGATATTTCCGACGGCCGACGGTTGGCTGACGCTCTTCATTACCCACGACAAGTTTTGGCAAAAATTCTGCGGTGAAGTGGCTCGCCCCCAATGGGTCAAGGACCCGCTGTTTTCCACCATGGCCAACCGGCGCCAGAACCGGGATGTGGTTCTCACCGCCATTGGAGAGGTGCTGATGACTGCCAGTGCAGCTGAGTGGGTACGCCGCCTGGTGCCATTGGGCGTTGTCGCCGCGGAAGTGGATACCCTGAAGCAGGCGCTGGAGAGTGAGCTGACCCGCTCGCGCGAACTCGTGGTGACCTTGGGCGACGGCTCGCAGGGTCTGCGCGCGGTGGCCAGCCCGTTGAAGTTCGATGACTACACGCCGCACTATGGGCTGCCGCCGCTGCTCAATGAGCATCGCGCTGAGGTGTTCGGAAAGGCTAACCGTGAGTAGCGATCAGTTGGATCGCCATGCCCTCGGGCAGGCACTGACGAGGCTCGCCAACGCCAGTGCATCCGAAATTATGCGCAGCCCAGGCAGGAGCACCGCTTTGCCCGAGGCACGGCGCATCGGCCTGACTGGCGCACCGGGTGTCGGCAAAAGCACCCTGGCCGGCCATCTGGCGCTGCACCGTGCAGCTGGCAAGCGATTGGGAATCCTGGCGATAGACCCGAGCAGTCCGCGCTCGGGCGGCGCTATCCTGGGCGATCGCATTCGTATGGATGAACTGCAGGGTATGTCGGAGCTCTTTGTTCGCTCCATCGGCTCACGTTCCACGGCGGACGGGCTCTCGGACAACCTGCCCGAGATGCTGGACCTGATGGATGATTTTAGGTTTGATGAAGTGCTGCTGGAAACGGTTGGTGTCGGACAGGTGGAATACGCTGCGCGGGTACAAGTGGACACCTTGGTGCTGCTTTTGCTTCCGGAAAGCGGCGACGTGGTGCAGGCCATGAAAGCCGGAATCATGGAGATGGCTGACATCTTTGTCGTCAATAAGGCCGATCTGGCCGGCGCGCAAAAAATGGCGATCGATATCAAGCGCATCGCATCGCTGGCAAGACATGAAGAAGGTGCGTGGCGGCCGTTAGTCTTGCTCGCGTCCTCGTCCAAACCTGAATCGATCGCTCTGTTGTCGGACGAGATCGACCGACATCAGGCATGGCTGGGTCACGGCGCGCGCCGTGCAGTGCTGCACCACCAGCGTGCGTGTTACCGACTGCGCCGGCTGATTGAACGACGCACGGCAGAAGTGGTGGCGCGTCTGGAGCCATCCTTTTTTGAGGCGCCGATGATCCAGCAACTGGATTTGGCGCTTAGGCAGATCACCCAGACGGGATGAAATTTTCACTACAACAGGAGACACAGCATGTTCAAAAACCCCAAAAGATGGCTCACCCTCATGGCCATAACGCTCGCTGCTTGCGGCGCCCTCGCACAGGACTTCCCCGTTCGTACAGTGAAGATTCTTGTGCCTCAGACACCGGGCGGCGCGTCCGATGCGCTCGCACGTATCGTTGGTCAGAAGCTCAGCGAAAAGTGGGGTCAGCCCGTTGTGATCGAGAACCGGGCAGGTGCGGGCGGCAACGTCGGTATGGAAGTGGTGGCGAACGCGCCTGCCGATGGCTATACCTTGCTGATGAGCTACGTTGGCACGCATGCCATCAATGGCGCGCTCTACAAGAAGCTCCCGTTTGATCCAGAAAAGGATTTTGCGCCCGTTGCGACGTTGGCGACTTTACCCTTTGTCGTGGTGACCAAGGCAAATTCTCCATACAAAACCATACCCGAGTTGATCGCGGCGGCCAAAAAATCGGAATTCACCTACGGATCTGCCGGGAACGGTTCGGTTAATCACCTGTTGGGAGAAATGTTCAATTCGGCAGCAGGTGTGAAGTTGATTCATGTCCCTTATCGTGGAGCGGGGCCTGCCATGCAGGATTTGCTGGGCGGTCAAATCAACCTTGTCTTTACGAGCTTACCCTCGGTTGCTGGAGCAATTAAGGGCGGTACCGTTCATCCAATTGCAGTTACCAGTGCCAAGCGTGCATCTTCATTCAGCAACGTTCCAACCATTGCGGAAGCCGGCTTCAAGGATTTTGATGTCAACCCCTGGTTCGGGCTCTTTGCGCCAGCCAAAGTACCGGCCAGCATCGTGCGCAAGATCAACGCTGACGTGAATGAAATATTGCAGTCCAAGGACATCATTGAGAAATTCTCAGCCCAAGGTGCTGAACCGTATCAAACAGATACAACTGAATTTGCCGCCCTTCTCAAAGCCGACATCGCCAAGTGGGGCAAGGTCGTAAAGGCATCGGGTGCGAGTATCGACTGAGAGTTCTGCCAAGTTCTCCTGTGTGATGCAAGGGCGTTTATGAGGGTCGGCGCCTGGACAGCGTTGTGGCTGACGATGGCTATCCAGGCCATCGCCTCGATGGCGATCCTGACACTGCCAGTTATGGCGCCAGCGATAGCTCAATCACTTCGCATTTCGGCCACCTTGATAGGCGTCTACGTGAGTTTGGTCTATTGTGGTGCGATGTCGACCAGTCTGATTGCCGGGCACCTTGTTTCGCGTTACGGCGCGATACGCGTTAGCCAGGTTTGCTTGCTACTTTGCGGTTTGGGTTTGGCTCTGTCTGCCATTCCCTCAATTGCCGCTGTTAGTCTCGGTGGGCTATTTATCGGCTTCGGCTATGGCCCGATAACGCCAGCAAGCTCCCATCTTCTCGCAAAGACAACACCCCACCATCGGGTTGCATTGATATTCTCAATTAAACAGACGGGTGTCCCCTTGGGTGGCTTGCTGGCAGGGGCTATTGTTCCAGGCTTGGTCCTGGCGATCGGAACGCAAAGTGCGTTGCTTTCAGTCGGTTTGGCAACGGTCTTGTGTGCATTCCTGGCTCAGTCGCTCCGAGATCAACTTGATACGGACCGTCAGGTGACCCACAAACTGGCATTTGTCAGCCTCACTGCTCCACTGCAAATGTTGGCCAGGCAGCCTGACTTGAGGAGCTTGGCGGCAATGTCTTTTGCGTTCTCCGCTGTTCAGATGTGCTTGTCGACGTACCTGGTGATCTTTCTGAATTCCGAGTTCGGCTACAGCTTGGTCACCTCAGGGCTGGCACTGTCCGTTGCTCAGGCAGGAGGCGTTCTGGGCCGCATCGTCTGGGGGTTCATCGCAGACCGTTGGTTAGGGCCTAGATACATGCTGGCGGTGTTGGCAGCAATGATGACTGTGAGCACTGCCAGCATTGCTTTGCTCGACGGATCGGTGCTATTGCCGTTGATGCTGACGTTGCTGGCGGTCTTTGGTGCATCGGCCACGGGTTGGAACGGTGTTTATCTGGCGGCAGTCGCTCGATTGGCACCCCCGGGCGAGGCCAGCATCGCGACAGGCGCTACTCTTTTCGTCACGTATTCTGGTGTAGTTCTTGGGCCTATGCTGTTCGGTCTTCTGGCCAGTTCCTTTGGAACCTATCGTGCTGGTTTTCTGGCACTGTCATTACCAACTGCCATTTGTTGTTGGGTGCTATTTGTTTGGGCAAAGTCGGCGCGAACAGGTTATGACGCCTAAAGCGAACAACTGCGCAATCTGTTCAAGGGATTCCCTCTTCTGCCAGCGCTCCCACATCAATGCCTTTCCCATCCAAATGCCAATGCACATCCTCGATGCGCCGGAGTATAAAAAAAGCGCCCTGTCGTGAAACAGGGCGCCAGGGCTAAGGGCTTGCGTAATCAGGCAGCGTAGGCTGGTGTGACTCTCATGAGCGCCGGAACTTCAATCTTTGCCATGGTGGCGGTGAGGGCTTCAACCGCGGTCCAGAGCAGCATGGCGATCCCGACGAAGGGGAAAGTCACCGCGTAGACCAGACCGATGAAGGGGGCTGCGACCAACAGGGCCACATTCTTCACGAGGCGACCTGCATAAGCCAGC
>QYPX01000235.1 GCA_007280205.1 Comamonadaceae bacterium | reverse complement strand
GAAATTGAAGAAGTGCCTGTTGTTCCGCGGCTTGTCATTGCCTCTGCCTTTGTCATTGCGGGCTCGACCCGCAATCCAGTGCCACGCATGTACTGGATCCCGGATCAAGTCCGGGATGACGTTGGTGGAGTCCGGGATGACGTTGGTGGAGTCCGGGATGACGTTGGTGGAGTCCGGGATGACATTACAGGAGTCCGGGATGACATTGCTGGAGCCCGCAATGACAACGGGATATCAGCAAGTCCTGTTCCCGTCAGAGAGGCACCCGAATTGACGAGCACGACCTGTGTTTATCTGCGGCCACAGAGCCTGGGCGAAGCCTTGAGTGCGCTGGCGCAGCAGCCGCTGACGATCCTCGCCGGCGGTACTGATTTTTATGCTGCGCGCAGCGGTCAGGCCATTACCGAATCCGTGCTCGACATCACCGCGCTGCCCGAGTTGCAAACCCTGCAGGAAGAAGGCACACAGTGGCGTATCGGCGCGGCTGTGACCTGGAGCCAGATCGCACGTGCCACCTTGCCTGCGCAATTTCGTGGGCTGCAACAGGCCGCTCGCGACGTGGGTGGCATCCAGGTGCAGAACATGGGCACGCTGGCCGGCAACGTCTGCAATGCATCACCCTCGGCGGATGGCATTCCTGTGCTGCTGACGCTGGACGCGCAGGTGGAACTGGCCTCGCTCGCAGGGCGGCGCTGTGTGCCGCTGGCTGAATTTGTGCTGGGCAACCGGCGCATCGCGCGTTTGCCCGGGGAACTGGTGACAGCCATTCTGGTGCCACGGCGCGAGCGTGCACGCTCAAGCTTTGTCAAGCTCGGCAACCGACGCTATCTGGTGATCTCGATTGCCATGGTTGCCGTACTCATCGATACCGACGCGGATGGCGTCATCTGCCACGCTGGCATTGCCGTGGGCTCCTGCTCCGAGGTGGCGCAGCGCTTGCGCACCCTGGAGCAAAAACTGCTGGGGCGGCACGCGGCCAGTGGCCTGTCGGCTCTTGCCACAGCGCAGGACTTGCAGCTGCTCAGCCCGATAGACGACGTGCGCGGCAGCGCGGCGTACCGGCGCGATGCAGCGCTGACGCTGGTCCGGCGCGCCGTCGAAGAGGCCCTCCATGAATAAGACCGCTGCCATGCAGAAAATCCGTCTGAACCTGAACGGCAAGGCGGTCGAGGTTTTCGCCGACCCGGCCAAGCGCCTGTCGGATCTGCTGCGCGACGATCTGGGCCTGACCGGCACCAAGATCGGTTGCCACTCGGGCGACTGCGGTGCCTGCACCGTGCTGCTCGACGGTCAGCAGATCTGCTCCTGCATCACGGCGGCGGCGCAGTGCGACGGCCGGGACGTGACCACGGTGGAAGGGCTGGCCTGTGACGGCAAGAGCAGCCGATTGCAGCAGGCCTTTCTGGCACATGGTGCGTCGCAGTGCGGCATCTGCACGCCGGGCATGCTGATGGCTGCAGCCGACGTGCTGCGGCGCCATCCCGATCCGACCGAACAGCAGGTGCAGGATGGACTGGCAGGCGTGTTGTGCCGTTGTACCGGCTACCGCAAGATCGTCGAGGCGGTGCTTGCCGTGGCGCATGGCGAGTTTGATCTGCCGCAGCCAGCTGCGGGGCAGGCGGTTGGCGCCCGGCTGGCCCGGCTCGACGGCCAGGCCAAGATCACCGGCGCCGAGAAATTTGGCGCCGACCAGTATCCGGAGAACAGTCTGTGGTTGCGCACCGTGCGTTCGCCGCATGCACGCGCCACCTTCACGCTGGGTGATCTGGAAGCGTTCAAGCGCCGACACCGGGAAGTGGTCGCTGTCTTCAGCGCTGCCGATGTGCCGGAAAACAGTTTCTCGGTGTTCCCGGAACCCAAGGATCAGCCGGTACTGGCCAACGGTCATGTGCGCATGCGCGGCGAGGCCGTGCTGCTCATCGTGGGCGAGATGGACGCGGTGAAGGCGATTGCCGAGAGTGACATTCCCATCACCTGGCAGGTCGAGGAGGCGCTTGATAGCACCGAGAAAGCCCTGACGGCCACCGGCGCTCTGCTGCACGACTTTGCCCCCGAAAATGTTCTTTGTCGCGGCCGGGTCGTCAAGGGCGACGCCGCTGCCACGCTGGCGCAGTCGGCCTTTGTGGCTGAGGATGAATACCGCACCGGCTATGTCGAGCACGCCTACATCGAGCCCGAAGCGGGTTACGCCGAAGTGTTCGAACAGGATGGCCAGCAGCGCCTGCGCATCTTCGCCTGCACCCAGACGCCGGTGATGGACCGCGACGAGGTGGCGCGCGTGCTCAAGCTGCCCAAAGAGGCGGTGCACATCGTGCCGTCGGCGGTAGGTGGTGGTTTTGGCGGCAAGCTCGATGTCTCGATCCAGCCGCTGCTGGCGCTGGCCGCCTGGCAGTTGAAGCGGCCGGTGCGAACGGTCTATAGCCGCGGCGAATCGATGGTATCAACCACCAAGCGACACCCGTCGCGCATTCGCGCCCGCTTCGGCTGCGACGCCCAGGGGCAGCTCACTGCGCTGGATTTTCATGGCGACTTCAACACCGGCGCTTACGCCAGCTGGGGCGCCACCGTAGCAAACCGGGTGCCGGTGCATTCCACCGGGCCGTACTTTGTGCCGCATTTGCGGGCGCTGACCAGGGCGGTGTATACCAACAATGCGATTTCCGGCGCCTTTCGCGGTTTCGGTGTGCCGCAGGCGCATATCGTGACCGAGGCACTGCTCGATGAACTGGCGCGCAAGGTCGGCATCGACCCGCTCGAATTCAGACTGAAGAACGCCATTCGTGTCGGCCAGGCGACAGCCACCGGACAGGTGCTTGCGGCCAGTGTGGGCATGGTTCAGTGTCTCGAAGTCTTGCGGCCGGCCTGGCAGGCCGCACAGGCTGCTGTGCAGGCCTTCAACACCGAAGCTGACGCGAGCAGCAGCCCCTTGCGACGCGGCGTTGGAATCGCCAGCATGTGGTACGGCATTGGAAATACCGTGATCGCCAATCCCTCCACCATGACGGCGGCATTGCGGCGCCATGGCAGGCTGTTCTTGTACAACGGCGCGCAGGAAATAGGGCAGGGCAGCGGCACCATCATGCCGCAGATCTTTGCCGATGCGGTGGGTTTGCCGGTCGCGCTGGTCGATCAGGTCATGGGCGACACCGACCTGACGCAAGATGCGGGCAAGTCCTCGGCCTCGCGGCAGACCTTCGTCTCAGGCAACGCCGCCAGATTCGCTGGTGAAGATGTGCGGCGTCAACTGCTGCAGGCGCTGGGAACGGGGCCGAACACCCGCCTGAGCCTGAGCGCCAGCATATTGATTGGCGTCGATCAAGGTGTCGAACGCCAGCTTGATCTGAGCAGCCTGCCAGCCAATGATCGCGGCGATGTGTTCTCGGGTCAGGGCTACTTCAATCCGCCCACCGTGCCGCTCGACGCCAACGGCCAGGGCGTGCCCTACGCCACTTACGGCTTTGCCGCGCAGCTCGCGCAAGTCGAGGTCGACAGCGAACTCGGCACGGTGAAGGTGTTGCATATTCATGCAGCGCATGACGTCGGACGGGCCGTCAATCCAACCCAGGTCGAAGGGCAGATTCACGGCGGCGTGGCGCAGGGCCTGGGGCTGGCCCTGATGGAGGAATACATCAGCGGACGCACCGACAACCTGCACGATTACGTGATCCCGACGGTGGGGGACATCCCGCCGATCACGGTACACATCGTGGAAGACAGCGAGCCGCTCGGACCCTATGGCGCCAAGGGCGTGGGCGAACCGGCGCTGGTGGCAACGGCGCCCGCCATTCTGAATGCCATCCACAACGCGGTGGGCGTGCGGGTACGCCAGATTCCGGCGACGCCGGATCGCGTAAGGGCTGCGATCCTGGCGAATAAATCAAACTGAGGCTACAGTTGAAGCCATGACAGCACCCACAAAAGTTGACACTGCAGCACGCCAGAAGATTGCATGCAATGCCTGTCCGGTGTTGTGCCAGATCTCGGATGGCCGCACGGGTGCCTGCGACCGCTATGCCAATCGCGAAGGCATGCTGGTGCGCCTCGATCCGGTGCTGATGCTGCGCCGGGAGTTGAGCAAGGACGAGCCGGCGCTGGTTCCTTTTCTCGCGCGCGAAGCTCATGAGACTGTCGCCGAGCAGACGTCCGCTTCAGAGCTGATGACCGGCGACGATGTCTTCATTACCGGTGTCGGTTCATCAACCACCTACCCCGACTACAAGCCGGCGCCCTTCATTGTTACTTCCAAGGTGGCAGGGGTTGATACGGTTACCGTGGTGACCGAGGGCATCTTCAGCTATTGCAGTCTGAAGGTAAAGATCGATACCGACCGCTTTCTGGGGCCGGAGCAGGCTCCGGTGCGCTGCAAGGGCGAGGTGGTTGGTCATGTGACGACGGCCGAATACGGTTCGCAGATGCTGTCACTCGGCGGTGTGCACCACCTGACCGGCGGCAGCAAGAAAGAGGGTCGGATCACGGTCGAGATGATGATGGCGCTGGGCAACAAGCAGGCGGTGACGCTCTCGATTGAGGGCGGCTCCGAAGTGCTGATCCAGGCCGGTCGCGCGCCTGTCGTCAATGGGGTTGAAGAAAAGCGCATGCGCGTCGGTTGCGGCTCGGCCACCGTCGGAATTTTCGCCGAGCAGTTGCTCGGCAAGGCAGACGAGGTGGTGGTGGTGGACGATCACATTACCGGTGTGCTGACCGAACATCAGGCCGGCCGCTGTCTGGACATGCGGCCCTCCGGCATCCGGATGCACGGCCGCAAGTCCACCCCCGGGCGCTATTTTCAGGTGGCCAATCCCGGCACCGGCTGGGGTGGCACCGACATCGCCGACCCGCTGTCCATCATCGAGGGCTGGGACGCCAAGGTGGCCTGGCCCGGTTTGCGTCTGTTGATGACCTCCACTACCGGTGAGCACGCCAGCTGGTATGTTCTGGATGAAGCGCTGCGGCCGGTTGAGCAGGAGATGCCTTCTGAGGTGCGTGCCGTGGTGGATCGCGTTGGCGAAAACTGCGAACCCGCTCTGACGACCGTGCTCTTTCTGGCCGGCGCTGGCGGCAGCCTGCGTGCCGGGGTCACCGAGAACCCGGTGCTGCTGACGCGTGCCATCAAGAGCGCACTGGTCAATGTGACCTGTGGTGGTGCACCCGCTTACGTCTGGCCGGGTGGTGGCATCACGGTGATGGTCGATGTCATGCGCATGCCTGACAACAGTTTTGGCACCGTGCCCACGCCAGCCATCATTGCGCCGATCGAATTCAGCATGAAGCTCGATGACTACCGCGCGCTCGGTGGCCACATGGACTATGTGCGCACGCTCGAAGATGCGCTGCAACGGGGCGCCTGGCACAGCGAAGGTGCGCCGCTGGCCAGGCAGTGGCTGCAGGCCCCTGCCAACAATCCCTGGCCGCTGGGACAGCCGCCCATGCTGGGCTGAAACGCAACTCCTATGACCGCAACCCGCACACGATTCTCCGACGGCCGCTGGCATTTCCAGCATGGTCCGATGGACATCGTCATCGGTGCCGAAGGCGACGCCGCTGCGTTGGCTGCAGCGCATGAAGCTGCGTGGCAGCGCTTTGCCGGCGTACTTGACGAACTGGTGATGGAATTGCCACTGCTGCGTTTGCCGGTGCAGGGGCAGTGTCCCCTGCAGGGACGCATTTCACGACGCATGTGGCAAGCCTGCAAACCTTTCGCGAACGACTACATCACGCCAATGGCGGCGGTAGCCGGTGCCGTTGCCCAGGAGTTGATCGGCTGCTACGACCGGGCGGGTGTGGATCGTGCCTGGATCAACAACGGCGGCGACATCGCCCTGTACCTGGCGCCCTCGCAGTCGGTGCGGGTGGGTCTCTACGCTGACCTCGCGCAACTCGATGCACAGGCACTGCGCAGCGGAATCCGCAGCGACGGACAGTTTGAAGTGACAAGCCGGATGCCGGTGCGCGGTGTGGCCACCAGTGGCTGGCGTGGTCGCAGTTTTTCTCTGGGCATTGCCGACAGCGTGACGGTGCTGGCCGGCACAGCGGCAGCGGCTGATGCGGCGGCCACCGTGATTGCCAATGCGGTCAATCTGGCGGATGCACGCATCGTGCGGCGACCGGCGTGTGAGCTGAAAGACGACTCGGACCTGGGCGAAATTCCAGTGACCGTCGATGTGCCGCCGCTGGAGCCCAAACGGGTGCAGCAGGCCTTGCGCGCCGGACTGCTGCGCGCGCAGTCCCTGCAGCGCGCCGGTCTGATCTGGTCGGCGGCGCTGGTATGCCAGCAGCAGTTGCTCGTCACCGACACAGAGGAACCGGAACTCGCACGAAGGACCTGGGGGATTGGAAACTTGTTGATGCACTGCTGTCATGCCGGCCCCGGATCAGGTCCGGGGTTGCAGCACCCGGTATCCATGCAGTCGGGACCATGGATTGCGGATCAAGTCCGCAATGACAAGCTGGCGACGCGCAATGACAAGTTGGCGGCATGCAATGACAATGCTGGGAGTTGTCATACCGGGCTCGACCCGGTATCCATGCAGTCGGGGCCATGGATTGCGGATCAAGTCCGCAATGACAGCCATTTCAAACCGGCGCTCTCGGAATTTCTGTCTCCTTTGGCAGCGCGGCAAGCTGGCGCGGTATTTGCATGAAACACGGAATGGACGCACAGGCATGATCGAGATAAGACGCATCTTTACGCAGGTGGAGCAGATCCACCATGAATTTGGTCCGGTCGCGGCAACGCCGCTGTTGCGCGGTGCCATCGGTGCCGTGCTGACCAATCCCTTTGCGGGGCGCTATGAGCCCAACATCCTGCCCATGATGGATGAACTGCAGCCGGTCGGTGTCGAGATGGCGCGGCGCTTGCTCGCCGCCATGGATGTGCCGGCGGATCGCATCGAGGGCTACGGCAAGGGCGCCATCATTGGCGCCGATGGGGAACTCGAGCACGGTGCGCTCTGGCATGTGCCCGGCGGCTACGCCATGCGCGAACTGCTGGGCT
>QYPX01000212.1 GCA_007280205.1 Comamonadaceae bacterium | reverse complement strand
CTGGCGTCGCCGGTCGCAGCAGCGCCTTTGTCGAAGGCGTCGGATGCCGCTCCCACTAGCCCACGCAAGGTGGTGGTGGCAACGCAGTTGCTGCGTCGTGGAGTCATAGTAAGCACCGAACAGTTGCAGGAAATCGAGCATTCCGGCGTCGGCCTTGACCCGCAGGCAGTCAGTTCTGTCAAGGATCTGGAGAATGGCGAGATGGTGCGCGACATACCGGCCGGAACCCCTTTGCGCAGTCATGACGTGAAGCGCGCCTTGTTGGTGAAACAGGGCCAGTCGGTCCTGTTGACCATATTCCTTGGCAACGGTTTGAGTGTCACGGCGCGGGTCGATGCACTCCAGGATGGTAGGATGGGCGAGCAGGTTCGCTTGAAAAATCCGGATTCCGGACGCCTGGTGTCGGGCATCGTGACCGGCCCCAATGCGGCCCGTTCCCAGTAAATAGGAAGAGTTCAAAAAGAATTTTTGAATTGAACTCAAGTTTTAGACTTTGCCTCCGATTCGCTAGATGTACAGTAATAAATGCCCACTGTAAGCACGAGAAAGAGAACCCATCATGAGCAATCCCGTTTCACAGTACGGATATCTGGCCAAGCCGGACGGTTTTTCACGCTCAACTTCTGACAAGACAGAGAAAAAAGTTGGCTCGCTGGCCTTGAGCGCAGCCGGGACCGAGGCTGCTACGGCTGCGGCAGCAGCAGCGCCCAGCGCACATGCCGACGACATACTTAACCTGAGCAATGTGACCGAGCGCCTGAAGGCCGAGCCAGAGTTCAACCGCGCCAAGGTCGAGGCGATCAAGACGGCTCTCCAGAACGGCCAGTACCCGCTGAACCCACGACGCATTGCCGAAAGTTTTGTAGCCCTTGAGCAGCTGATCCGTGACTGAAATCCTGCCAGCCACGTCCAACGCGCCCAAAGCGCAACAGATTGCCAGTCAACTGGCGCAAATACTGGAGCTTGAATTTCAGGCTCTGCGCAAGCAGGAGCTGGATCATTTTGAACAGTTGCAGCCGGTCAAAGCAGAGTTGCTGAGTTCCGTCAGCAGCCTGGCGCCAGCCACCGACGTTCTGCAGAGCCATCCGGACTGGCAAGAATTCCGGGCGACGATGATCGATTGCCGCGATTTGCATCGTCGCAATCAGGTATTGATCGAACGTCAGCTCGAAGCGATCCGAGGCGCTTTGCAAAGTCTTCGTATTCAGGATCCCACCAGTTCGATTGAGGTCTACGACCGACTCGGCCATATTGCGCGCTTCTCCCGCAATCAAGGTTACAACGACGCTTGATCGGGCGGTTGTGCCTGTTTTTCATCACCCGGGCGCATGCCCTTGAGCCAGTACACCCAGGACAGGATGACCGACACGGCTGTGTAGAGTTGCGGCGGGATTTCCTCGTCGACCTGCAAGCGGCTCAGCAAAGCCAACAACTGTGGATCCTGCGTCACGTAGACGCCATGGCGGCGCGCTTGCTCAATCATCGCCAAGGCATCCTCGTCCTGCGCCTTGGCCGTCACCACGGGCGTCAGATTCTGCCCATATTCGAGCGCAATGGCCTGGCGCAGCCGGTTCATGCTCGCAGGTCCAGAATGACACCGCTAGTCGCTGGCATGGGTTCAGGCTCGGGCGCGGGGCGCGCCCCGTGAACAACCTGGAACGAGCGCAGGCTCAGACCGGCCTGCTGGAGCTCCAGACCGAGTGTCTGGGCACCTTGCGCGGCTTGTTCTGCAACGCCATCTTGCAGCGCCCACATGACCAGTTCCACCGTGCTTCTGTCGTGAACTTCTGTCTTGAGCCAGAGCTCGCCATATTCCGGACTGTTTGAATGAATATTCACAGTAAGCAGTTCGGGCTGCCCGGCAATGGCGCGCTTGCCCTGAAACGAGATTTCGACCGGCTCGGCATCCTTGAACGGCAGCACGATGCTGAACATGAGACTATCTTGTGACTGCGACTGCGACTGGGCCGCATGGACCTGCGCTGATTCAAGCTCGTCGATGGCGCGTTGCAGCTGGCCGCAGGTGTCACGGTCCTGTTCGCTTGGGCGATCGGCATGTCCCAATTCGAGCAGCAGTCTGTGCAGCAGTTGCTTGGGGTCGTGACCAGGGGTCAGCTGACCGCGCGCCAAAGCTGCCTCGGACCCCATGGCTGCCACCAAAGCGAGCCGGATCGCCTCCGGGCTGATCTGAGCCATGGACGGCCGCATCGCCTGCCACTGCGCTTGCAGATCCGGGCGCATCAGCCGGCTCAGCAGCGCGTCGAGCACACCGGGCTTGAACAGCGCCTGCAGGTCGGGCGCCGCGCTCGGATGAAACAACAGATTTTCAAGGCGCGAAATGAGGGGTTGCGCTGGCGTTGCAGCAGCGGCAGTCGCTGGTGAGACATGGGCGATTGGATGCAGCGTCATGGAACCATTCGGATTGGCCTGAACACGAAACGTGAGGTTCTGGCCAGCCTCCCAATCGCTCGCCATGGCAACTTCAAGCAGTCGCCCGCGCAGCAGCAAGCCGAGTTGGTCGCCACGCGCCTGCACCAGCGCCTGTACCACCTGGCCATCCATCAGACCGAGTTGACGTGCCGTGCTGGCTTCCACCAGAGGCAGAGTAAAGCGGCTTTCGGTAAAGATCGGATTGACACGGCTGATCAGCAGCGTGCTATCCGGACCCGCTATCAAGGGTACCGGACCCAGCGTCTGCCCTCTTGCGTGGCGCCAGACGTCGGGCCGCTCCGATTGGACGCGTCATCTGCAGCGGGGTCACCGACCCTGGCTTCGATGACAGACCCCAGCACGGCCCTTGCCAAGCGCTGTGCATCGGGCACCTGCAGTGTCACTTTGGAGCGCATCTTCGAAGCGTTGCCGCCAACAAAAGCATGACTATTGAGATCCACAAATGCTTTTCTAAGCAACTCCATTCTGAGCGGACTCTCAGGCATGGTTTGCTTGATGACATGGTCCAGGCTCTCGCCGGCCTTGGGCCGGTAACTGCGCACAGCCTGAGCGCTTTCGCTGTTCGCTGGTACAGCCTGGCTGGCCTGCGCGCCCGCAGCCCTGGCGGGCATGGCGATGGCGCCCAGCAGCAGGACAGTGGCGGCACAGGGCCAGAACCAATAGGGATGGGGAAAGACAGCGGTGTTGATGGTTTTCATGGCGAGTGTTCCTTTGCGGGTCAACCGGCGCTCAGCGCTGGGTCTCGGTCGGCCAGGCACGCCAACTGCGCTGCACTGCCGACTGCGGGCCAGCGACAAGTTGCAACTGAGCGTGGTGCTCACCAACCGATTGCACCTTGGCCAGGACACTCTGCGCGGCCACACCGGGTTCCAGAATCTGCTGCAGGTAGTTCTTGCCATTGGCAAGCAACCATTCATCGCCAACGCGCACCCCCGCCTTCGCACCCGCGTTGATGCGAACACCGTCTCGACTGCTCAGAATGACCTCTGGCAGCACCGGCTCGCATTCCAGGCGTTGCCTGATTTCCTGCGTCCAGCTTTGCAACTGACGTGCCAGCAGTTCCTGCGATTCTTCTGACAGTCGCCCCGCTTCCCAGCCTGGACGCTCGGTGCGCCACTTGATTTGGGCGTGACCTTTGAAAGCGGGCTCATATTGGTTGCGCGCCGTGAGGGCAAAGTCAAGCTGTATCAGGGACTCGGGGGTGGCGCCACTGACCAGTGCAGCGTCCGAGAAATTTTGCCGAAAAGGCACCAGCCCGTGAATCTGTCGTGTCAAGGGTCTCAATGAAAGTTTGGCTTGCCATGGCATTTGGTCGGCGCTGGATCCGAGCAAGGCGTTTTCGTAAGTGGATCGAATGCCGCCCGTGCTGGCGACCATGCGCCAGACTACAGCACCACTGGCAACGCCCGGCCATTGGCTTATGAGCGAATTTTCCAAGGCTTTGATGGCAGGCAATTCGTCGATCGTCCATTCGGGCGCAGTGGCAATGCTCAGGCCGATCACGTGCTGCAAGCGTCCGGTGGACGCCAGCGCCTTGCAGGCGAGCGGCTGCTCGCTATCCGCAGTGTGGGAGGCGCGTCCAGCCTCCTGCCAGCGCAGGTCGGCCGTCGGTTGGCCCTGACTGTCGCGCTCATACGACAGCACGCGCACGCCGCGCACCTCCATGCCGGTTCGAAATGAACTGCTTTCCTGCAACGCCCCTTGGGCATCGATCCAGACCGTGGACTGGACTTTGGTCGGACCCTTGATGGCAGCCTGCACCAGGCCCTGTCGGATTGCCGACAGTTTCTCTTCCTGCGTCAGCGCTTGTTGCGCGCTGACGCAGCTAGCCGTCAAGCCGAGCGTCAGCGCCAGCAGCGCCGAAGCCAAGGCTGAACGCAACTCGGGGCAAGCTCGTGTCTTCATTTCAATGCGTCTTGGCGACCATTTGACCCAGATAGAGGGCGCGCAGATCACGCACAATGGCACGGTCCAGCGTCAGCGTGGTTTCATAGGTGTCGTCTCCGGCCGGCGCGATGCTGACCAGGGTGGCGCCGTAAATAACGCCCTCGACACGGCTGCGAAAAGTGTCACTTTGAACCACCATGTCGGCCACGGTGACATTGGAATCCATGCGCAGTCCGTAAACCTGCTCGGCCAAAGAGCGATAGGCATCAAGTTTGGAAGCGCGAATGGCGAGCAGACGTTGCTGCGCAGGATTGCGATGACCCTGCACGCTGATGACGGCGTAGCCCGTCGCGGTCAGCGTATCCCTTTTTTCCACCATGGGAGCCAACAGGGGGTCGATTTCGGCCCTGGCGTGCGCGCCCGCAGGACTCTGACAACCGGCAAGGCAAGCCAGTGCCAGACCCAGGCCCAGGGTGATGGTGAGGTGTTGCTTCATCAGCGATCCTTGACGTAGTAGTGAGTGAATTGGTTCTCACTGATTCGGCACCAGTCAGGCAAGCTTGAGCGGTTTTTCGGTGGCGTCCGCGGCAAGCCGGTACCACTTCACGGACTCGGCGTAGTCCTGCGCCGTGCCGTCGCCATTGGCGTACATCGATCCAAGGTTGAATTGGGCCGCTTTGTCGCCAGCGTGCGCCGCCAGCAAATACCACTTGAGGGCGCTTGCAGCGTCTTGCAGCACCCCCTGTCCGGTCGCATACAGGACGCCCAGGTTGAACTGGGCCAGGCGATCGCCCTGCTCGGCTGGCGCTTGCAGGTACTCAGTGGCCAGTTCCAGGTCGACCGCGACGCCCTGCCCGATCGCATACATCAGGCCCAGGTTCAATTGCGCCGACAGATGCCCGTGTTCGGACGCCAGTTGGTACCATCTGAAGGCCTCCTGGTAGTCGATGTCAGCGCCCTGACCCTTGGCACACATGACCCCGAGTTGGTACAGCGCATCAACATCGCCCTGCGCCGCGCTCAGGTTGAACCACTTGTGGGCCTGCGTATGGTCTTGCTCCACGTCTTGACCGTGGACGTACATGACGCCAAGGTTGTACTGGGCCGTGGCATCACCCTGAGCAGCGGCGGCCTGATAGGCCTGGAAGGCTTGCGGCAGCTTATGTGTTGCGTCCTGTGTGGCGGTGGACAGCAGATCGAGATGGCGTTGAGCCGAGATGTCGCCTTGTGCAGCGGCCAAGCGATACCAATGGGCAGCCCTTTGCGGGTCTTGTGCAACACCCTGGCCATTCGCGTACAACACACCCAGGTTGTGCTGAGCCGAAGCATCGCCCTGCGCCGCGGCCAATTCGTACCAGTGGCGCGCCTGTTCATCATTCAGCTCACCACCCTGCCCCAGGCTGTGCATCAAGCCCAGAGCGTATTGGGCTGCTGCGTCTGCCTGGGCTGCCGCCAATTCGTACCACTGCATGGCCTGCCGGTGATCCTGCGCGACGCCCTGCCCCAGGGCATACATCAGACCCAGGTTGTATTGAGCGGCACGATCGCCTTGCGCTGCAGCCAACTGGTAGTACGCCAACGCCTTGGCATAGTCCTGCTCCACACCTTGTGCATCCGCATACATCAGGCCCAGGTTGTACTGGGCAGCGGCATCGGACTGCGCCGCAGCGAGCTCAAACCAGTGGAGCGCGGCCGCGTAATCAATTTCGGTGCCCTGCCCACTGGCGTACATCACTCCCAGGTTGTATTGCGCCGAGGCGTCTGCCTGCGCTGCGGCCAGTTGATACCACTTGAGCGCCTGTGCATAGTCCTGTGTCACTGCGCTGCCGGTGGCGTGCATGTAAGCCAGACTGAACTGGCCATAGGCATGACCCTGATCGGCGGCGAGTTGGTACCACTTGAACGCCTGCTCCAGATTCTTCGCAACCCCCTCGCCCTGGGCATGCATAAAACCCAGATTGAATTGCGCCGTAGCATCGCCCTGGGCTGCAGCAAGTTCGAACCATTTGATCGCCTGCTCGTAGCTTTGCGCGACGCCCTGACCGTTGGCGAACATGAAGCCCAGGTTGGTTTGTACTTCTGCCACGCCTTGTTGGGCTGCCAGGTGATACCACTTGAAGGCCTGTGCATAGTCGAGCTCGACGCCTTGCCCGTTGGCGTACATGAAGCCCAGGTTGTATTGGGCCGGTGCATAGTCTTGCAGCGCCGCCAGACGGTACCACTTGAGCGCCTCTGCGTAATCCAGGTTCACGCCATGTCCATTGGCGTACATGAAACCCAGGTTGTTTTGCGCAGCAGCATAGTCCAGCGTTGCCAGTGGACGGCAGATTCTCAAAGCATTGACGTAGTCGCCCCGGCCGTAGGCGGCGTCGGCGTCGTCCAACAAACTCTTCACGATTGGAGTCCCGCCAGTTTCTTATTCTGGATGATGCTCGGCGCGGAAACTGGCATGCCGCAGGGCTGCATGATCATGGTGCCGCTCTGAAATCAACTTCGGACCGTGTGCCGCATGGGTCTGCCGCAAAGCCTTGTGCTCCTTGGGGGCAAGATGCATCTGCCGGGTCTGCAAATAGTGCTGCGCAGCGGCCTCTAAATGCCTGGCGGCATCGTTTAGCTGATGAGGGTCGGACATGCTGGAATCCTCGATTGATGATCCTTCATGCCAAGCAAGAGTTGTTCCACTTGATTTTCCGACAAGCTGGAAATTTCGAACGCTTGATGCATGGCAACCAGGGCCGGAAACCAGTTTTGCTGAAAGCATTCAAACAGTTCGTGATTCCATGGGAGATGCGCTGAGCCGCTCAGACTGGCCCAATTGAGCCGATCTGCAAAATGCGCCATCAGTTCCCGACTCCAGGGTAAGCCCGGATTTTCACTGAGCCGTTCCCAATCCCAACGCTCCCGGTAGCGCTCCAGCAATTCGGTGCTCCAGGGCAGCGCGGTGTTGCTGCTCAGGCGCTGCCAATCCCAACGCTCCTGCTGATCGGCCAGCAGTTCCGCGCTCCAGGGCAGTGCGGTGTTGCCGCTCAGGCGCTCCCAATCCCAACGGCCCAGGTGACGCTCGAGCAATTCGCCGCTCCAGGGCAGCGCCGTGTTGCCACTCAGACGCTGCCAATCCCAACGCTCCAGATAGCGCTGCAAGAGTTCGCTGCTCCATGGCAAGCCGCCATTGCTGCTCAGGCAGTCCCAGTGCCAGCGCTCCAGGTAACGCGCCAGCAACTCACTGCTCCAGGGCAGCGCGGCGCTCGCACTCAGGCGCTGCCAATCCCAACGCTCCAGGTAGCGCGCCAGCAACTCGCCGCTCCAGGGCAGCGCGGCGTTCGCACTCAGGCGCTGCCAATCCCAACGCTCCAGGTAGCGCGCCAGCAACTCGCCGCTCCAGGGCAGCGCGGCGTTGCCACTGAGCCAGGGAAAACTCCAGCGCGCACCAAAGCGCTCCAGCAGATCGCAGCTCCAGGGCAGCGAAGGGTTGGCACTCAAGCCGGCCCAATCCCAGCGATCAAGGTGCTGTTCTATCAGTTGTGTGCTCCAGGGAAGTCCAGCCTGCCAACTTAACCAGGCCCAGTCCCAACGCTCCTGATAGCGATCGATCAGTTGAGAATTCCAGGGCAGCCCCGGGTTTCTGCGCAGGCGCTGCCAATCCCAGCGCTCTGAAAAACGGTCAATCAACTCCTCATTCCAGGGCAATTGGGCGTCAGCACTGAGCCTGGCCCAGCCCAATTGGACAGCGAGCCGCTCCAAGCCCTGTTGGCTCCAGCCCATCGCGCGGTTGACACTGAGCAGTTTCCAGTCCCAACGATCCGAGCCGAACTCAAGGAGCGCCGGACTGAGCGGGTAATGACGCTGCAAACACTGAAAAAAGAGCTCCGGCTGGCGAGCGAAGAACTGCATGATTTCACCCTGCTGCAGGCCGCCTAGCGTGACCCGGACGATATCGCAACGCTGCACCAGTGAACTTGAAAGCTGGTTCGCTGGCGCCAGCGCAATCAGTGCGCTCACACCCGCAACTCCGGCGCGAGCTGATCCAATTCAGTCATGTAATGCTGCATCGCGGCTTTCAGGCGTTTGGCTTGCTGCTCGAACCATGTGCTCCAGTTCCCCCTGGCGCTGAGTTCTCTCCAACTTGAACTCTGACTGACCGAGGCTAGTTGCTGATTTCTCTGGAACAGCGTTTGTTGCAACTCCTTGAGATGGAGCTCGAGCTGGTGGCGCTGGTCTGGCAAAACGAGGTCTGCCTTGACACCGAGGCCGGCATCGATCCTGACCTTCAACTGCTTCAAACGCGTCAGATCGCTGTTTTGGAACGTCAGTTGCAACTGCTGAAAGAATACCTTGGCCTGCACCTTGTCTTCATCTCGAACCCGATCAGGATGACATTGCATGGCCAGTTTCCGGTACAACTGCTTGAGCTCACGCTGTTGTTGCGGGTCGAGTTCTTCGGGCGCCGTCTCCATCGACCTGGCTGAACACGCTTCCTGGTATTGGCGATAGACAGCTTCAGCGGCCTGCGCCTGTTGACGCTGCAGTTCTTCCTGACTTTCACGGAACATGGCTTGCAAATAGCGGCGCTTGAGATCAAGGTAACGTCGCATCAGATCGCCAATCGCCTGTTCCTGTTGATGGTCAAACAGGTGAATTTGCCGGTGAATGTCCGCGGTTTCCGTCTCGACGGCCAGGATTCTTGCTTCCATCATTCGAACCCGCAAACGCAATTCATCAAGCTGAGGGTCTTGATACAGGCTCAAGCCCTGACCCTGCTGCAAGTTCGCGGCGCTGGACCCTTCACCTTCCACGGCACCCTGCGAACCAAACTGCCACGGCTCATCGAGCATGCGCGCAAAGGTTCGCATGAAGTGCTCCGAGATCTCGGTATCACACTGAATCAGTATGGATACCTGCGTCCCGGCATCCTGAACACTTGTCCACTTGAAGTCGCCACTGATGACAGAGGTGCCATCAATCAGACAGAAAGAACGATCAAATTCATCGCCGCTGACAGATGCTGCAGGCAAGCGAACGATCCGCCCACCCAAGGCACTGAGCCGCTCCCAGGCAATCGACGACTGACGGTTGACTTCGCAATCTGTAATGATGAGAGTAACGGCAACGCCGCGGCGTTGACACGACAGCAGGGCCTCAAACAGGTCCCGGTCGTTAAAAAGGTCAGCAAAGACCCGCACGCTTTGCGTTGCAGATTCCAATTGTCTTGCAATGGCTTGCTGGATGCCCGAAAAATGGGCCTGAACTTGCATCGCCACCGGGGTGCTTCAATCCAGGTCGATGAAATTGCCTTGCCGGCAGTCTCGGGCCATCTGCTGGGCCTGCGCAATTTGCTGCGGCGTCATCTGATGGGCCACCAGTTCGCGACCATTCAAAGCATCGGAATTGCCCGCCGCGGCCGCGATGTTGAACCACATGTGGGCACGCTCGTATTCCTGCAGCGTGCCCTGTCCATTGGCATACATCCAACCGAGGTCGACCTGAGCCGGCGCAAAGCCTTGCGCTGCCGCGAGGCGAAACCACTTCAATGCCTCAACAAAGTCCTGCGCGACGCCTTGCCCGCCCTGGTACATCAGTCCCAGGTTGTGCTGGGCGACCCGATCACCCTGGGCGGCAGACAACTCAAACCAGCGCAGCGCCTGCGTGTGACTTTGGTTGACTCCCTGTCCGTTGGCATGCATGACACCGATGTTGAATTGGGCGTGCGCATCGCCATCGGCAGCAGCCAGGTGATACCACTTGAGCGCCTGCGCAAAATCGGATTCAACGCCCAGTCCGTTGTGATACAGGAGTGCAAGGTTGACCTGTGCAAAGGCGTCACCCTGGGCCGCCGCAAGAAGATACCAACCACGCGCCGCTTCACGATTCTGGGCGACGCCTGTTCCACTGTCATACATGACGCCCAGGCTGTATTGAGCCGCTGCGTTACCCTGGTCTGCGGCTGCTTCGAACCACTTGAGCGCCTGCGCTTCATCGCGCGCCCCGCCCTGCCCGTTGAGAAACATCAATCCGAAGTTGAATTGGGACTGCACATGAGCCTGCTCTGCCGCCTGCAAATAATACTGGCGCGCTTGCACCTCGTCCTGCGTCACCCCCTGCCCCTTGGCATACATCACGCCCAGCGCATATTGGGCCGCGGCAGATCCTTTGGCCGCTGCCAGCTGATACCAATGGAGGGTCTGCGAGTAATCCTGGGGCACGCCCTGCCCGTTGGCGTACATGACACCCAGGTTGACCTGCGCTGGCTCGTAGCCCTGCTCGGCCGCCAAACCGTACCACTTCAGTGCTTCAACGTAATCCTGTTCCACACCATGACCATGGGCGTACATGAATCCGAGGTTGTTTTGCGCCGCCCCAGCATCCAGCGCTGTTGCTGGCAAACAGATCAATGGCGCTACCGGGTCTGCGCAGTCCTGATCGGTTGGCGCGGCTTCAACGAAACTGTTCACTGTTTACCTCTTGCGTGCCGAAGTTCTTTGAACCCACCCTGCTATCATACGCAAAATTAGAAGTGTTTGGTCGTACCGCCGCTGATTCCGCGCGGTTTTCCGCTGCTAACTGTCCCCATCAAAGTGGCCTCTTCAAATCCAATTTACGAAATATCGGAACGCCGAGTTGAATAACAGATACGCAAAAAATTCACTGGCGTTTGTCGGAGAGAGTGACGCGATACGGGCTCTGCGCAAGATTCTTCCGGTGGTGGCCATTTCCAGTTCCACGGTCTTGATTACAGGAGAGAGTGGTACCGGCAAGGAGATCGTGGCGCGTTCTTTGCACAATCTGTCGAACCGCGCCTCCTGCAACTTCGTTCCCATCAACTGCGCTGCCATACCCAAGGAGTTGCTGGAGAGTGAGCTTTTTGGGCACAAAAAGGGATCTTTCACCGGCGCCATTACGGACAAGCTGGGCCGCTTTGAACTGGCGCACGGCGGCTCCATCTTTCTCGACGAAATCGGCGACATGTCACTTGAGATTCAGGTCAAGCTGTTGCGTGTGCTGCAGGAGAAAACGATTGATCCGGTCGGTGCAGTGCGATCGGTTGCAGTCGATGTACGTGTGATTGCCGCAACACACAGAGATCTGGAGGCGGAAATTCAAGCGGGACGCTTTCGGGAAGATCTGTACTACCGGCTCAACGTTATTCCTCTGAACACGCCTGCTCTTCGTGAAAGAGCCGGTGATGTACCGATGCTGCTCGACCATTTTTCCAAGCAGCATGCCGGTGCGGAGCAAGATCCGATCACGTTTTCGGTGGATTTTGTGCAGGCGCTGCAAGCCTACCCGTGGCCAGGAAATGTTCGCGAACTATCGAATCTGATTGATCGGTTCAGTACCCTTTTTTCAGGGCAGTGCCTGGATTTGCAATCGCTCCCAAGCACCTTGCTGCCCAAAGGTTTGGCGGCGCTGCAGAGCGCCAGCGCCGCTTGCGGCGGTGCGACGCCAAGCAGCCTGGATCCGGCCTTGCCAGCAGCAATCGCCGGGCTCGCCGGCAGCGGCGATGGGGTGCCGCAGACCTTGGGCAACGAAGTGGAAAAGATCACCATGATGTCGCAGGCCTTGCCGGTTCTCCCTCCTGAAGGCTTGTCGCTGAAACACAGGCTGGCAGAGATTGAGCGCGATCTCATATCTCAGGCACTGAGCCGGACCAATGGAAATATCTCTCAAACCGCCCGCATCCTGAATCTGCAGAGAACCACCTTGATCGAGAAAATTCAGAAATTTGGCCTGCGTCCGACCTGATTCATGGACTCACCGGGTCAGACCGGCATTACGGTTTTTCGGACGCCGCGCCGGCCGCGGAAGTTCTAGGATACTGAACAACTCGCTCGCGCGGTATGACCACAGCGGGGCTGGCGATGCTGGCGGGTGCAGGTGCCGCTTCAGGCGCAGGGCGCTCCTTCATTTGGCGCACGATGGCATCCATTTCACGACGAAACTTTCCGGCATCTGGTAAATTACTTTGCAGTTTCTGAATTTGCGCAGAAATCGTCTTGACAGCGTTGGCTTCCTGCAGCAGTCTGGCGTTGACTTCCTGGACCATTTTTAGAAGCTCTTTGTTCTTGTCGTCCACGGGTTTGGCCTTGAGATCCGCAATCGGCCGTACGCTCTTGATCGCTTCTTCGATGCGTTGCTCCAGTTTCCCCTGAGCGCTGCTGATGGAATCCTGCTTCTGCGAAACATCCTTGACGACATCGCTGACACCATTGAACAACTCTACCGAGGCGTCCATGCTGACGACCCGTTTACCAACAGCCAGCATCATGGCATCGAGCTGACTGACACGATCCTGCAGGCGCAGGCTCATGAATGCAAACAGGCTCAAGGCTAACAGCGTCAGCCCGCCAAAGACGCCCAACAATATCTTGTTCATCTTGGTTTGAGAGGCTGATGTCTTCATCAGTTCCTGGGCTGCTTGGTGCATTTCCAGGCCAGCCTTTGCCGCCAGCGATGCACTGCGTGTGGCCAACTCGGCCGAATCGAAGACCGCTGTCTTGATGTCCTGCGCGATCTCAGCCTGGCTCTGAGTTGTGGCAACGCCGGGTGTTGTCTCGACGGAGGATGCGGGAGTTGTTTCGGATGTCATAGGGTTCACCTGAATTCATGGTTCGGACTGCTTGCGCGCAATCAAAGACCGGTGTTAAACGCTTGCTCAAGTTCCGTGAGCTCTGATCGAACTTTGTTGTTTTCACTTTTGAGGTGAAGCAGTCGCTCGGAGGAGTCAGCGTCCGGCTCCGATTGAGCCTGCTCGACTTTCACTGGCTGCTTTTGCACCAGCTCCGGCACCGGCTCCGGCTCCGCAACCAGGACTTCCCCGGTTACAGGAATCGCAGGCACGAAGTGCAGCTCACTCAAGGTCGGCTCGGAAGTCGGCGGCGGCAGCTCCACCTTTCTGTCAACAATAATTTGTGCTATTTGCAGCGGATCGGATTCAACCTGCAACTGGCGCACGACCGGCTCGCCGGCATCGGCCGACTTGCTTTTGGCTATACGGCTGCCTTCGGGCATGCTGACCTCGTGCGGCTCCTGGCTGCGGACAAATTGTGACTCAGTCATCCGTTCTTCTCCTTGCGTTTGCCTGCATCAGCGGCAGCTGGTGTTGGTGTGAATTGCTCTTTCATTGAGAGCGCCGATCGAACCCACGAGTCTTTGGGCATGACACGCTGCCCCATAAACACCCTGGCCTCGGCAAGAGAAGCAAAGGGCCCCGTTACGATGACATAGTGCGGAAGTTTTTGAGTCGGCAAATAGGTCGCCACGACTTGTGCACTGCCGAAATCGGGATGCCGCTGCATCCAGAGCATGGCTTCTTGGTAGGTTGGTACCGCTGTATGCTGGACCAGGAATGTACCCCTGGGCATCTTTTCAACCCAGCCCTGTCCAATCAGCGATTCAAAGGGCCGATGAGCGGGCGCTGCTGACTCGATGACCGTTTCAATCACTGTCTCCTTGACCGTCTCGACCGACTCAATCGCTTTAGCAGCAGCGCTGGCAACCGTGGCGGGGCCACTGGCCGCGGCGGCCGGCATGCTTGCCGCCGCACTCGGCGCTGATGCAGGAGCGGCCGTGACGCTGGCCGCGACAGACGCAATGGTCACGGCAACGACATCATTGGTCATGGGATTGTTTCCAGCCAGCAATGCCTGCCAGTTCCAGTGCAGTCGCGCCGCCCCCTGCGATGAAACATAGAACATGGTCATCGACAAGGCAGAAACAAGCAGCAAGGCCATGCCCCCCAACAACCATCGCCACCCCCCCCGACCAGGTGTTGATATTGCTGGCGAAGGCCTGGCATCCTCAGAAACTGCCAGGGGTGGCAGCGTCACCACGGCCAAGGGCTCGGTTTCTTCGGCTTCTGCCGGAGCAATGGCCAGCTTGTTCAGCAAGGCCTTGGCGGCAGCCTCCCTACCTTCCGTTCTGGCCTGCGCCAACATGATCTCAACCTGGACCGAGGTCGGCGGCTCAACATCCCAGCACAGAATGCTGCGGCCGAAGGAACTTAACAGATTTGTTTTTTGACTGGCTGCCGTCATGAGCAGTACGACCCGAATATTGGCGGCCGGAAAGTTTTGCACCAGGCGCGCCAGCAGCTCAATTTCATGGTCCGGCAGCGCACTGGCATCGTGCACTATCCAGATGCGCGGCGTGGCCAGACTCACCTTGCCGTTCATGGCATCCTGGATGGAAGAGTTGACCAGCACCTCATTGAAGCGTGCCAGCAGCGCCTCAGAACTGGCCGGGAAATAGATTTCGATGGCAAGCTCTGGAGCCGCCTGACGCAGGCGACTTACCAGTACCTTGCCGTAGTGATCAAGAATCGCTTCATGCGTACTGACCATTGACAGACTCATGCCTTCCTGTGTCAACGCCAACACGTACCCTTCAAGACGTAGGCGGTCGACAGCACGAAAGAACAAGGGGGAGGAACTTGAATTACCTTCCTCCATTGGGGGTGACGGCAACTTCATTTTGACCGCTCCGGTGTCGAAACATGATGGCCATCTGCATCAAACAGCATGGAGGCAGGAATCTTGGGTACCGGTCTGGCCATCGGCGCAATGCCTGGCTGAACCTGCCCAAGACCAAAGACGTAGGCAATAACCTGGGCCACTGCGAAGTAGAGGGCATCTGGAATCGTTTGCTCCAGGTTGGTGGTGAAGTAAAGTGCACGAGCAAGCTCAGGTGCAGCGAAAATCTCGATGCCATGGTTGTTGGCTTCCGTGCGGATGCGCAAAGCCATGTGATCGGCCCCTTTGGCCAGCAGGATGGGTGCACCGTCGGAGCTCGGGTCGTACGAAAGAGCGACAGCAAAGTGCTCCGGATTGGTGATGATGACGTCGGCCTCCTTGACTTTTTGCATCATTCTCGCGTTAGCCACTTCGCGCTGACGCCTGCGGATTTGGGCTTTTACTTCGGGCCGCCCTTCCATGTCTTTCATCTCGTCCTTGATTTCCTGCTTCGTCATGCGCATGCGCTTCATGAACGTGAAACGCTGATAAGGCACATCAATCATGGCAATAAAAACGAGGCTGAAGGTCAACCAGAGAGCAGATTCGCTGATCAATGATCCGGTCAGCGCAAGAGCTGGCTTCAGGGCCATGGAGCCAAGCATGAGCAGTTCCGCCGAATGTCGATTCACCAGCAGCAGCAGCAGAACCACAGAGACAATGGAAACTTTCAGCAGGGCCTTGAGAAGTTCCACAGCAGCAGTGGGGCCAAACATCCTCTTCAGTCCCGTGATCGGATTCAACTTGGAAGCTTTCGGCATCACTGAATCGAGGGAAAACAGGTAGCCGCCAGTGGCTCCTGCAGCGAGCACGGCAACCACCAGCAGCAACAGCAAGACCGGCAGCAAGAGCATGAAAGCGTGCGTCAGCTGACTGGCGAATGCAGCTGGCAATAGCGCGGGCGTGTCCAACAGTTTCCTGTCAAAGGTAAAGCCTGCGGCAAAGTAGCCTGACAAGGAGCTGATCCAGGCCCCCCCAATCACGAAGAACATCAGGGCAGCAGAAAGCGTCATCGCAGCCGCTGAAAGTTCGACTGAACGTGCTACCTGACCTTCGTCGCGGGCGCGCTTGAGACGCCGGGCAGTCGGCTGCTCGGTGCGTTGGGAGCTGTCTTCATCTGACATGGATCATGGCGCCTTTAGGTAATGCCCACCACGCTGCGAACTTGCACGAAGCCCTGCAACCAGAGCCACTGTATGCGCCCTGCAATGCTTGACAGTGAGATCATCAAGACGGCAAAGCCGGCGACGATCATGGCAGGAAAGCCGACCGAAAATATGTTCAAACTGGGCGCTGCCCGGGTTGCCACACCCAATCCAATGTTGATGAAAAGCAGGGTCACCATCACTGGCAAGGCAGTCAGGATGGCACCGAGAAACATCATCGAGCTCCAGGCCACCAAATGTGCCCATGCTGCCTGAGTCAGCAACTGCTTACCGATGGGCATGCTTGAAAAACTCTCGATCACCAATCCGAGCAAAATGGCATGTCCGCCCAAGCCGACAAAGATCAGGGTCGAGAGGATAAGCAGAAATTGCGCCAGCACCGGCACATTGCCGAGGTTGGGGTCGAGCATGTTGGCAATCGACAGGCCCATCGCATTGGAAATCGACTGACCGGCAACCAACAAGGCTGCTGTGACGACCTGCAGCGTCAGGCCCATCAACAAGCCAATTGCCAATTGATTGAATATTTCCAGGATACCAGCCGCTGAAATGGGGTCGATGCTAGGCCATTGATGCAGCGGATAAACCAGCCAGGTCAAGGATAGAGCCAGCAGGATGCGAATCCTCAGATTCAAAGCTCGCAACGAGAACACCGGGGCGGCAATCAGCAGGGCCGAGATCCTTAGCATCGGCCATAGAAAGGTATAAAACCGTTCGACGATATCCGCAGCCAGCAGATTCATGATGTTTCCAGCATCGGTTTCAAAGGAACAGCGTAGGTATCCGCTGGAACAGGCCGCGCGCATAGTCCATCATGACGCCCAATTGCCAGCCGCCAGCGATGGACAAAGTGATGGCCAAAGCTGCCAGCTTTGGGATGAAACTCAAGGTCGACTCATTAATCGAAGTGGCCGCCTGAACAATGCCTATGAGCAAACCCACTGCCAAAGCCACTCCAAGCAGCGGGGCCGAGACAAGTACCGTCATCCACAAGGCCTGATGCCCCAGATCCACCACTGCAGCAATATCCATTTTTAGCTCCTCATGAAGTAACAAAGCTGGCTGCCAGCGATCCCATGATGAGACTCCAGCCATCGATCAGGACAAAAAGCATCAACTTGAACGGCATCGATATCATCATTGGCGAGAGCATCATCATGCCCATCGACATCAACACACTGGCCACAATCAGATCAATGACAACAAACGGGATATAGATAAGAAAGCCAATGGTGAAGGCGCTTTTCAACTCGGAAGTGATGAAGGCGGGAACCAGGGTGGTAAAGGCCACCGCTTCTGATCCGGCCACTTCCCCTTTTTGCGCCATTTCCATAAAGAGTGCGATGTCATCTTCCCTGGTCTGCCTCACCATAAAGCCGCGCAGGGGTTGCTCGGCCGCTGCCAGCGCCTTGTCGAAATTCATTCCCTGCTGCAAGTAGGGGACCAGCGCATTCTGGTAGACCTCGGTGAGAACCGGGGACATGATGAAAAGTGTCAGGAACAGGGAGAGCCCAACCAGCACCATATTGGGCGGCGTTTGCCCGGTTCCGAGGGCCTGACGAAGTATCGACATGACAATGATGATCCGGACAAAGGAAGTCATCATCAACAGCAGTGAAGGCAGCAAAGTGATCGTCGTCATCAGCGCCAGCAACTGCAAAGACAGGCTGTACTGGGAGTCTTTGCCAACACCGGTGACATTGATCATCGGAAGGCCCTGCGCCAGGGCTGCCAACGGCAGGGCCAGCAGGACAAAGAGAACAAGCTTACGAAACAAGATCAGTCCCTGGAGTTGCTTCAGTCTCTGACCAATGGGCCAGTGCCGTGAACCGGCCTGCCGTTATGCCAACCAGGACCTGGTTTGAGCCCACTCGCAGCAGCGAGATCTTCTGACGCGGTCCAACGCTGATGGTTTCGAGCAACTGCAAACGCTGTGCAACATGCTGCGTACCTTGCAGACCCTTGAGCCTGCGCAATAGCCAAAGCATGCCACCCAGGAGCAAAAGCACCAACACCATACTGCCGGCATAGCGAAACCAGTCAAAACCGATGGCAGTGGTAGTCATGGCACTGTCAGAGGTTCTTGATTCGCTCGGATGCCGGAACGACCCGTGTCAGACGAACGCCATAGCGTTCATTGACCAGCACCACCTCACCCTGGGCCACCACCGTGTTATTGACAAGCAAGTCCAGTGGTTCTCCAGCGACCCGATCCAACTCGACCACACTGCCTTGAGTCAGACGCATCAGATCACGGATCTTTATCATCGCCCGCCCTACTTCGATCGAAAGGGTGACGCTGATGTTTTGGAGTACGTCAGGATTGATCTGATGCGCATCGATGCCATGGGCAACGCCGCTGTCGATTGTGGTTTCATTCATTTCAGTCATCCTTTTTTACTGGGAACCAGGCACAACGGCCTGCTCTATCTGAACCGCCGTCTGCATACCCAGAGTTCCGACATGCACATCAAAGGCATGGAGCCCGTTGACCTGCAAGGACGCCAAATCGGGCTTCTTGAAGTAAAGAATATCGCCCACCTGCATCGACTCAAGCACCTTCAAGGTGGCCGGTATGTTTCCGAAAATGACGTTCAACTGAAGACAGGCGGAACTGACGGCACCCTCCAATTGGTCGTGCCACTGCTTGTCGGACTCCTCGTTGCCCTCGCCGGTCTGAACTCGACTGCTAAGGAGTTCTCGCACCGGTTTCAAGGAAGCGTAGGGGTTGACGATGTCAATAAAGCCACTGCTCCTGGCACTGCTTTCAGTTTCAAAACGGCTGACCACAACCAGATCATTCTCATCGGCTATCTGTGCAAACTGAGGATTGATCTCGGAACTGACCAAGTCAAAATCGAGCGCCAGCAGTGGTGACCAAGCATCTTTTAGCGTGCGAAATGTCACTTCCAGAATCATCTTGATGATCCTGACCTCGGTCGGTGTGAACATGCGCCCTGGCGACAGATTGCCGATTCCCCCGTGACCCAAACCACCAAAAAAGCTGACCAGTGAGCTGAACACGATGCTCGGGTCGATGACAACCAGAGAATATCCCCGCAGTGGGTTCATGCGCACCGTATTGACCGAAAGCGGCGCATTCAGCCCCTTGATGTAGTCACCGAAACGAACAATCTGAACCTTCGATGCATTGATGCGCGGGTTGCTCCGCAAGACCTCCATCAAGGCCAACCGAAAGAGACGGATGAAGCGCTCGTTGATCATGTCGATCGACGCAACATTGACACCCAGACTGCTGTTTTCGCTTGCCAGGTCATGTTTCTTGACACGGGCAGCGGTATTGAATCCGGTATCCACGGCAATCGACCCGTCGTTGACGCCTTCGGTGAGCGCCGTCATCTCTTCGGGACTGAGCAGGTTGGTTGCCATCGAAATCTGATGTGATTTATTGGGTCCGACTCACTGCACAATGAAAGAGGTGAAATGCACTTCTTCGATTCCGCCAAAGTCTTCGTATTTTTCAATCAAGCCGTTCATGGCGTCACGTATCCTGACAGCCAGTTCTTTACGAAAGTCGGTTTTTGCCAACTCTGCGTCCGTGGTCAAGCGCATCACATCCATGACCGCCGATCGGATTGCAAATTCATGCTTCTTGACGTTGGTGACTACACGCTCGTCGTAGCGCGTCATGACAGCGATCTGCACCGACATCACTTTGCGTGAGCCCGAAACATTGACCAGGAATTCACGTTCGAGTTGATGGTAGGTGTACTCAAAGCGTGTCAGTTCCGGAGACTTTGTCTTCATCTTGCCTCCGGGACCTTCTTTGGCGGAAGCTTTCTTTTCACCATGCGCGGCGTCTGCCTTGGCGGGTGCACCATGCCCGGCATCTGCCTTGGCTGGCGCGCCGTGGCCGGCGTCTGCCTTGGCGGGTGCGCCATGGCCAGCGTCGGCCGCAGGGGCGCCGTGGCCGGCGTCCCCGCCATCGAGCATGGCGTCGGCGCTTTCAACGGGCTTTGGCGAAAAAAAGCCGGTCGCAAAGAGTGTTCCGACGGCGGTGCCGACCAACAGAAGGATCACCACCACTGCGGCGATGATGATCTTCACGATCGGCTTCTTGGCTTTCGGCTTCTCTTCCGTGTTTGGAGTTTCGTCAGACATGTAACACCTCGTTTTTTCGAATCAAATCGATGCACTCACCATCACCATTCATCAAGCCAGGACATCAAGCCCCTCGTTGGTTGTCGAGAGACGCCCTGGGGAACTCACACCGAGCACAGGTTCAGCATCGCTTTTCCGGATGGCGCCTGATGCACTCTTGAACGATCGTCCGGGTGTCGGATTTCCGTCATGCTTGCGTCCTTGATCTCCACCCACCCATACAGTAGCAACAGCCATGCCAGACTGAGCCAGGGTGTCTCTCAATTTCCCGGCTCCTTGAAGAATCAGGTCCCGTGTCATGCTGTTATCTGAGGCAAAGGACGCATCCAGAGCGCCACCATGCATGGCGAGCGCGACATCGACGCGACCAAGACTTTCGGGCTGAAGTCGCAATTTCAGGCTCCATTCACCTTTTTCAATTTGTGAAAGCAGGCGTTCACCAAGGGACTGCCCTACTCGATCCGCCAGTTGCTGGTATTGAGCGCTGCGCTGCGCCAGCAAAACACTTTCAGAGGTGGGTTCAGCGTTTGAAGCGGTTGCAGCATCTGACGGTCGTGTCTTGGCAGTTTCTCCGGAACCGCCGTACAGAGGCGTAAGACCCGCGACGAGATCAGAAGTCAGGGACACCGGGCCATCGCTCAAGCCGGAAAGCGGTACCGAAGGGATATCTATATGGAGCGTCTCCAAGGGCTTGGTCAGGCCGGTATCGGTGATCCCGCTACCGGCTATCGCTGCCCAACTTGCCTTTTGGGAGCTACCAGACATCAGTGACAGGCGACGGGTTATCTCCTGACTTTGAACATCAAGTCGGACCCGCATCGCAATTTGCATCGGATCAGCAACAGCATGTGACGGCATATCCGTGACTGGAGCATTTGTGACAGGAAGCGCTGTCTGCTGGCGCGCACTCATTTGCACAGAAGCCAGGTAGGCGATCAGGGGATCGGCCGTCTTGATCGAGTCGGCCGGCGTCTGTGGCAGCTCAGCCGTCGCGGCTGTGCCCAGGCTCATCAGGTTCGGCAGTGGGGACTCATTGACCGCGATCGAGCCTGGTCTTGTGGCCAGCGCCGAGACCTGTATCGGGTGTGGGGTTACGGTAGTGGCCACGATTGGGCTTGGCACTGAGGCAATGGCGCACGTCAATGGCGCGGTCGTGTCGGATACGGCCAGAACTTGGCGTTGATTCAGTAGATCTACCGGCGTGGAGCTACTTACTGGGATTGAACTCAGGGGAAGCTCTGGCGGCTGGTTCAGAGCGGTCAGAGTCGCAGCGACCCGGCCTGGCATCAGAGCCAGCACGCTTGCCAACGGGTCTGGCATATCGGGAGAGCGCTGGGCCGGCTTTTGCTCATGCCGAGCTAGCAAGGTAGAGCTATTCGCTGCGATCGAGCTTGTGGGGAACTCCGAGCCCGGGGTTGGCAGCGAAAGCGGCACATTCGCCGCTTGCGCCGGCTTTTCGGATAGAAATTGAGCCGGACTTTGATCCAGCAGATCGGTCAATTTGGGGTTGATTGATGTGGGTGGACTGCCAAACAGCGTTCGCACCGCCTCTTCGTCCAAGCCCTGAGCGCGCGCGAAGGATGCCAGGCTTTCCATATCAGGTAAAGGTGCGTCGGCCGTAATCAAATTGATTTTTGGCCCAAGCGAAACCAGCTGCAAATCGACCTGCACCGGCACAGGTGCGGCAAACTCTTGCCGCATTTGTGCCAGCATCTGACCATTGAACAGGTTCGCAAAATCGGTCTTGCCTGATGGCACGGCAAGGCTCAGCGTACCCTGCACGAGCGCATCCAGAGTCGGGGAAGCTTGATTGGCTATGCTAAAGAATTGATTGGCATCCACAGTTGTCTGACCTTGAAGGTGTCGCCACGAGGGCGGAGGCCATGCAACATGCAAGAACCGTGACGGGACAGAATTTGCCGCTCAGCAAGTGTCAAAAATCCATGGCATGGACTTTGCGTCAATGCCAGCACAGATTAACGCGCAACCCTGCCATCAAGGTTCAAAGTCACGTCAAACAAGCCATGTCTACCCTGACACTGTCATCTATTCGACATCAGATGTCGAAATTCAACTATGCCGACCTGAGCATTCCGGCTCTGGTGCTGTTGATCATGGGCATGCTGGTTTTGCCGCTACCGCCGTTCCTGCTGGATGTTCTGTTCACCTTCAACATCACTTCCAGCGTACTGATCATCATGATCGCCATCGGCACCCGAAAGCCTTTGGAGTTTTCCTCTTTTCCGTCCGTGCTGCTGTTTGCGACCATGCTCAGACTGGCACTGAACGTAGCCTCAACGCGAGTCATTTTGGTCAACGGGCACGAAGGACATGAGGCTGCAGGCAAAGTGGTGGCCGCTTTCGGAGAGTTTGTTATCGGCGGCAACTACGTGGTTGGATTCATCATCTTTTCGATCCTGATGATCGTCAACTTTGTCGTCGTAACCAAGGGCGCGGGGCGCGTCTCGGAGGTCAACGCGCGCTTTACCCTCGATTCCATGCCAGGCAAGCAGATGGCGATTGACGCTGATTTGAATGCCGGTGTGATTGATCAGGACACCGCCAAGCAGCGGCGCGCTGAACTGGCTCAGGAATCAGATTTTTTCGGATCCATGGATGGCGCGTCCAAGTTTGTCAGCGGTGACGCCATCGCGGGCCTGTTGATACTGATCATCAACCTGGTCGGCGGTCTTGCGATTGGCATCGGACAACATGGCTTGTCGCTTAGCGATGCAGGAAAAATCTACTCGTTGTTGACCATCGGTGATGGCCTGGTGGCGCAGATTCCGTCTCTGCTGTTGTCCCTTGCAACGGCCATCATTGTGACGCGCGTGACCACTGCCGAATCCATGACCGAGCAGGCCGGCACGCAGTTGGGAAACCCGTCAGCCCTTTTTGTTACTTCGAGCATCATCGCGATTCTTGGCCTGGTTCCCGGCATGCCCCATTTGGTCTTTGTCACCCTGGCAACTGCTGCTGCGGGTTTGGGTCTGATGCTTCTTCACAAGCAGGCCGGACTGGGCAAACCCACGGCAGCCGAAGCTGCTGCGGCCAGTGCCGCACTTGAGCAACCCAAGGAGCTGGAATGGGAAGACCTGGACCAAGTGGATCTGGTCGGTCTTGAAATTGGCTACGGTTTGATTCCGCTGGTCAATCCGGAAACAGGCGGACAGCTGATGAGCCGGGTCAAAGGCGTTCGCAAGAAGCTGTCGGCCGAACTCGGCTTCCTGATTCAACCGGTGCGTATCAGAGACGCTTTGAGCATTGACCCCGACAGCTATCACATCGTCCTGAAGGGCGTGATCAGGGGGCGCGGCAAGGTCAAAGTGGGACGTGAGCTGGCAATCAATGCGGGCAAGGTCTATGGCGCCCTGGAGGGAATTCCGACACAGGAGCCGGCTTTTGGTCTTGAAGCGGTATGGATCGAGCCTTCACAACGCGACCATGCGCGCACGCTTGGCTATACGGTCGTGGATGCCACGACTGCGGTGACAACCCATCTGAACAAAGTGCTTCGAGACAATGCCTCGGACCTGCTCAGCCATGACGAAGTTCAACAACTGCTGGACAAGCTGGCGAATAAGTCACCCAAGCTGGTGGAAGATCTAATCCCCGGAAAGCTTTCATTGGGCGTTCTTACCCGTACGCTGCAAAATCTGCTGAATGACTGGGTTTCCATTCGTGACATGCGCACCATCGTGGAAACTCTCTCGGAGGTCAGCGCCCGCACGCAGGATCCAGAACAACTGACTTCGCTAGTGCGTCCACGTCTGGGTCGAATGATTGTGCAGGGCTTGATTGATGACAAGAACGTGCTGTCGGTCATGACACTGGACCCGGCGCTGGAACAACTCCTGCACAACGTGTTGCAGCAGAATTCTCAAGTACCGGGTCAGAACATTGCAATGGAACCGGGCCTGGCGGAGCGCCTGTTTGGCGCATTGCGTGAAGGTACAAAGGCTGTTGAAGAGTTGGGACAGTCTGCGGTGTTGGTGGTTTCCCCCGCCATCCGTCCCTGGCTTGCGAAGGCGGTTCGGTACCGGGTTAACGACTTGATGATTCTTTCCTACAGCGAAATTCCGGATGATCAGGCAGTCAAGGTGATCCATACCGTGCAAGCAGAACCCAAACCCAAGTCCTAACCAAGACACCAACAAGAGATTCATTTCATGGAACTCCAGAGAATCCTGGCGCCCGACACACGCAGCGCGACCGACAAGGCTACTGCCCTTTTTGGTCAAAACGTGTTGGTGATTTCCAATCATCGAGTCAATGGGCAGACTGAATTGGTGATCGCAGTGGACATTGATGAGCAACTTTCACTCACGCACGACGACCGCGCGCTGCGTCCAGCAGCCGACTTTGGCCACCAATTGGCTCGTTTGCAGCAGCAGCCCATGGCCAGCCAGGCGACATCAGCCAAGCAAGCCTCCGGTCCCGCCAATGAAGATCAGCGTGACTATCTCCGGAGCCGGGAAATTGTCGATCTCGTGCGTGACGAATTGGCCGCCATGCGGCGGGAATTCCAGCTTGGACAGCAGACTTCAGCCTGGCAGGCTGGACTGACTCCAACTGCGGAATTGGCACCCCTGTTTGCCAGCCTGACTGAGGCCGGAATGCCCACAGGCCTGCGCACCTTGTTGCTCGACACCATAAAGAACATGCACAGCGAGGCCGAAGCGCTGCAGGCAATACAGCACCAACTCGGCCACAGTCTTGCAAGACCCTGTGCACCGCTACCTCAAAAAGGCGTCCATCTGATTGCCGGCCCAACGGGCGCCGGCAAGACCCTGATGACAGCCCGGATCGCAAGCGATGCCGCCTCGAAATTGGGTCCGAAGAATGTAGTCATCATCAATTATCAGGATCTGCGCTTTGGTGCCTGGAGCCAAACCCAGATGCTGTCTGCCCAGATCGGGCTGGATTGCTTTCGCGCCGATGATCCGGCCACATTGAGATTGCTGCTAAACGAATTGTCGCAGCGCAGCTTGATCCTGATTGATACCCCAGGCGTCCAGATGGGTGCGCGCATAGCTGAAGTATTGAGCCTGAGTCCAAGTTGCGTCTGCCATGCCGTTTTGCCCGCTGACTCGTCCTCGGCAACCCTAAAACGTGTACTCCAGACGAGCGCGGTCAAGTGGCACAGCTTGATGGTCAGCAAGCTTGACGAGTCCTCCCAGCCATGGCCCTTGCTGGAGTTTATGTGCCATAATTCTCTGAAGATATCCACCGGAAGTGATGGCGATCACATTACCAACTTGAAGCACGATTTGACCGTAAATTCATTGCTTGGCAAGGCTATCGCAAACCTCTCGCATTCAACTGTCCAGTCAGCCCCTGTCGGTGTCGACCTTCAGGTTCAAGATATCTCATCCCAAAGAGTGTTTCAATCGAGCAGCCCCAGAGGTATTCGTGGTCCATTCCACTGATATGAACCGATGTTAAGCAAATGAAAAAGCCGGCACGTACAGAAGTCATAGGCATCGCCAGCGGCAAGGGCGGTGTCGGCAAGACCACAGTGGCCGTCAACCTGGCCATTGCCTTGCGGCTCAAGGGTCATCGAGTGATGCTATTCGACGGCGATTTGGGTCTGGCCAATGCCCAGATTGCCATGGGTTGTGCCTGCCCTTACAACCTGGAACATTTTTTGAGTGGTCAAAAAAGCCTGCAAGACATCACCGTCACGTCGCGCCATGGCGTGCTGTTGATCCCTGGTGCGTCCGGGGCCATGGAAATGGCCGCCCTGTCCGAGTTACAGGCCTCTAGAAT
>QYPX01000021.1 GCA_007280205.1 Comamonadaceae bacterium | reverse complement strand
TGCACATCTTCTGGCTTCACGCCCTGCGCGCGCAGTTGGGCACAGGCGTCAATGCTCGGATGAATCACGATGCCGCAGGCAAAGGGTTTGTAGCTGTTGAACGAAATCTCGAAGCGCTGGCCCAGTTCCTCGGTGATCTCGTCCCAGTCATTTTTGGTGGAGACGGTTTGCATCATTCCGCGCGCTGCCTCCAGGGCCTTGGCGCTGGCTGTGAAGTCCTGACTGGCCAGCAGCGCAGACATCAGACCGGCACGCGCTGCCGCACCCGGATGGTAGGGTTTGGTCATGGTGCCAAACTGCTCGCGCATGCCAACCGGTTGCGAGGCAGCGATGCCCAGCGCCATGGCGGTCTTTTGAACGTCGAGCTTGAGCAGGCGCGCACAGGCGGCGCCGGCGCCCAGCGTACCGGTGGAGCCGGTGATGTGCCAGCCGCGGTCATAGTGGTCAGGGTACATGGCGTTGCCGACGCGACAGGACACGTCAATGCCCAGCACCAGCGCATCCATCAGTTCGCGTCCGCTGGCATCTGTGTGTTCTGCCAGCGCCAGCAAGGCAGAGGCGACCGGTCCGGCCGGATGAATGATGGTCTTGAGATGGGTGTCGTCAAAGTCAAAAGTGTGGGAACTGATGCCATTGATCAGTGCGGCGCTGGCCATATCGACCTTCTCGGAGCGTCCCAGCACGCTGGCCTGCGCCGCCGGTTGCAACAGGGCGACGGCCCCCAGCGCAGCCGTGGCCGCGTCGTGGCGCGCTGCGCCGACGGCGCAGCCAAGCCAGTTCATGAAGGTTCGATGCGCCTCATGGTCAACGGCCGCACTCCAGCCGCCGGCCAGGTAACCGGGATGGGTCGCGACAAAGCGCGCCAGCAATTGGGTGACGGGAGGGGCGTTGAGGTCGGCGTTGACCTGGGTGTTGCGGGCCATGGTTTCCTTATTGAAAAAAGGGCTGACTGTTCAAGGTCAGCTGTCGAGCTGGATCTTGCGATCCCTGGCCAGCTGCGTCCAGCGCTCGATGTCGGCCTTGATGAAGGCAGCAAACTGCTCGGGGGACATCACTTGCGGCTCGATTGCCTCTACAGAGAGCTTTTCACGCAGTTCCGGCGAGCGCAGCACCATGGCCAGTGTTTCGTTGAGTTGGCGCACGATGGGGGCGGGCATACCGGCCGGCCCGACAACGCCGTACCACTGCTGGGCGTCGAAGCCCTTGAAGCCCGATTCGTCCAGCGTCGGCAAATCCTTGAACTGCGGATGGCGCTGCAACCCCGTCACCGCCAATGGGCGAACCCGGCCGCTGCGGATGTGCGGAACGGCGGCCGCCAGCCCCGGGAACATGGCTTGCGTCTGCCCGCCGATCAGGTCAGTGAAGGCCGGAGCGATGCCGCGGTAAGGAATGTGCACCATGAAGGATTCGATCTGTTGCTTGAACAGTTCCATCGTCAGGTGGGTGAGGGAACCCTGACCGGCCGAGCCGTAGCTGATGCGACCGGGATTCTTGCGCACGTACTCGATGAATTCCTTGACCGTCTTGACGGGCAGGGCAGCGTTGACGACCAGCACGTTGGGTGTGGCGCCTATCATGCCGATGGCGCTGAAGTCCTTCACCGGGTCGTAGGGGACCTTGCGCGTGGCCGGACTGGTGCCGTGCGTGGCCACGTAGCCCTGCATCAGCGTGTAGCCGTCAGCGGCCGCACGGGCGGTGGCCTGACAGGCGATGACGCCACCGCCACCGCCCTGGTTGTCGACGACGAAACTCTGCTTGAGTTGCTGGCCCCAGCGCTCGGTCACGGTGCGCCCGACCATGTCACTGCCACCGCCGGCTGCCACCGGAACGATGTAGCGGATGGGTTTCGCTGGGTAAACTGCTTGCGACTGCGCCAGACCAGGCGCCAGGACCAGAGCGGGTGCTGCCTGCAGCAGGGTGCGTCGTTTCATGAGTGGGGTCCCGGTTGGTTGTTCAAAGCAAAGACTCGCCCTGCATCTGGTCCGCGATCGACTCGCGCCGCCGAATGAGATGAGATTGGTCGCCGTGCACCAGCACTTCAGGTGCACGACCACGCGAGTTGTAGTTGCTGGCCATGCTCATGCAGTAGGCGCCGGCCGACAGTACGGCCAGCAGATCGCCCGCCTGCACTGCCAGTGTCCGGTCGTGCCCGATCCAGTCGCCACTTTCGCAGATCGGACCCACGACCTCCCAGTTGCTCTCGGCCTGGTCGTTGGCCTGCAGCGGCACGATCTGGTGGTACGCCTGGTACATGGCCGGCCGTGGCAAGTCGTTCATCGCAGCGTCGACGATGCAGAAGTTCTTTTGCACTCCGGGTTTGAGGTACAACACCTCGGTCAGACAGACCCCCGCATTGCCAACCAGCGAGCGGCCCGGCTCAATCATCAACTGGCGCTGACCGAATCCGCGCGCATCCAGCAGCGCCAGCAGTTTCTGCCAGAGTTGTTCGGCAGCCGGTGGCGTGTCGCCCTGGTAGTTGATGCCCAGCCCACCACCAAAATCGATGTGGGCAATGGCAATGCCGGCAGCTTCGATCGCCTCGACCAGATCGAGCATGCGTTCCACCGCATCCAGATAGGGCCCTTCCTGGGTGATCTGGGAGCCGATATGACAATCAATGCCCACCACCCGTATGCCGGGCAATCCTGTGGCGCGCTGGTAAGTTGGCACAACCCGTTCGTGAGCCACACCAAATTTGCTGTCTTTCAGGCCGGTCGAGATGTAGGGATGGGTCTTGGGATCGACGTTGGGGTTGACACGAATGCTCACGGGGGCCCGCAAACCCATGGACACGGCAACCTCGCTCAGCACCTCGAGTTCGGCTTCGCTTTCGACGTTGAAGCAGGCAATGCCGAGGTTCAGCGCTCGCTTCATTTCCGCCCTGGTTTTCCCAACGCCAGAAAAAATGATCTTGCCGGCTTGACCGCCGGCGGCCAGTACGCGATCCATTTCGCCACCCGAGACGATGTCAAAGCCGCAACCGGCCTGTGCAAAGACCTGAATCACGCCCAGCGCCGGGTTGGCCTTCATGGCGTAACAGATCTGCACCTTGCGCCCGGCAAAGCCGCGCTGATAGGCGCCCAGCGCGGACAGCATGGCGGCCTTCGAGTAGACAAAAAGTGGTGTACCGTGCTGCTTTGCCAGATCCCTCAAACGGACATCTTCCAAAAACAGCTCATGGCCCCGGTAGGCAAGATCGGGTTGGCCGGGCAGGTCTTGGGTCATCATGGCGGTGAGGGGGCGGGAACAGGGTTGAGTGACCCGGAAGCGGCGCCGTCAGGCGGCGCCGGGCGTTTGGCGGGTGCGGGTTCGGTTGGCAGATACAGTGGACCCTGCTGGCCACAGGCCGACAGGGTTGCCACACCGAGGCCAAGGACAAGCGTACTGACTAGAATTTGGCGGTAACGCAACATGGTGAAATTGTAATGACCGACTCTGAATTCCTGGACCTGGCTGAAAATCTTCTGCGTTCTGTGGAGGCCAGCTGCGACCGGATCAATGATCAGAACCTGGCCGACATTGACAATCAACGTGTCGGCGCCATGGTCACCCTGGTCTTTTCAAACGGCAGCCAGATCGTGATCAATCTGCAAAAGCCGCTGCACGAAGTCTGGCTGGCTGCCAGGTCGGGTGGTTACCACTTCAAGTTTGATGGCCGGCAGTGGAGTGACAGCAAGGGGCGCGGCGAGTTCTTTGCCAGCCTGTCGCGCGCTGCCAGCGAGCAGGCCGCTTGTCCGCTCAGTTTCTGAAGAGATCCAGGATTCTTTTCTTTTCGTCGGCGGGCGGTAGTGCGAGTACGCCTGATGTGACGCCTGGTTTGTCCTGGAGTCCCAGACTGCTGATGCCGGCGCCTTTCACGTATTCATCATAAAACCACTCGCCACCTGAGTGGATCACGCCTTCGGGTGCGTCTGGTTCCATGACGGGAACACCTTTCAAGGCGTGTTCCATGAACCTGATCCATACCGGCAGGCTCAAGCCGCCGCCGGTTTCACGGTCGCCGAGCTTGCGCGGTGTGTCGTAGCCAATCCAGGTAACCGCCGTCAGCGTAGGCTGAAAGCCGGCAAACCAGGCGTCCATCGAGTCGTTGGTGGTGCCGGTTTTTCCGTACAGGTCGGGCCTTTTCAGGGTCGCCTGAGCGCTGGCTGCCGTGCCGGATCGGGTGACGGTCTGCAGCAGGCTCTCCATCATGAAGGCGTTGCGCGCATCAATGACCCGCATCGACTCATCCAGCACGGGCACTTTGGTTTCGAGAAAGAGTTTTCCCTTTTGCTCTGTGACCTTGGCAATCAGCCACGGGTTGATGCGGTAGCCACCATTGGCGAATACCGAGTAGGCCGAGACCATCTGCATCGGCGTCACCGAACCGGCGCCCAGCGCCATGGTCAGGTAAGCCGGGTGTTTGTCCTCATCGAAGCCAAAGCGCGTAATCCATTCCTGTGCGTTTTGCGGACCCACCGCTTGCAGGATGCGGATCGAAATCATGTTCTTGGACTTCGCCAGACCCTGGCGCAAGCTCATCGGGCCTTCAAATTTTCCGTCGTAGTTCTTCGGCTCCCATGGCTGGCCGCCGGTCACACCAGCGTCGAAAAAGAGCGGCGCATCGTTGATCACGGTGGCTGCTGTAAAGCCCTTTTCCAGTGCCGCCGAATAGATGAAGGGCTTGAAGCTCGAACCGGGTTGGCGCCAGGCCTGAGTCACATGGTTGAACTTGTTTTTTTCAAAATCAAAACCACCTACCAGAGCCTTGATGGAACCGTCGCGCGGATCGATCGCCACGAAGGCACCCTCGACTTCGGGTAGCTGAGTTATTTCCCAGGTGCCCTTGGGCGTCTTGCTGACGCGAATCACGGCGCCTCGCCGGATCCTGATGTTCGGTGCGGCCTTGTCGGATAAGCCGGACTGTGCCGGCTTCAAGCCGTCGCCGACGATGTCCACCGACTCGCCGTTTTGCCGGACGGCCTGGATGTGCCGCCTGTCGGCTTCAAGCACCACGGCGGCCAGCACGTCTCCGTTGTCCGGATGGTCGTCCAGCGCGTCGTCGATCGCGTCATCAAGCTCCTTTTGATCGGTTGGCAGGACCACAAACTTTTCAGGGCCACGGTAAACCTGACGGCGCTCAAAGTCCATCAGGCCGCGTCGCAAGGCTTTGTAGGCCACTTCCTGATCAACTGCGCGTACGGTGGTGTAAACGTTCAAGCCACGGGTGTAGGTCTGGTCGCCATACTGGGCAAACATCAGCTGGCGGACGGTCTCGGCGACGTACTCGGCGTGTACCTTGGAATTGTCGGAACCTGATCGGACCTTTAATTCTTCCTTCTTTGCAGCATCAGCCTGACCGGCCGTGATGAAGCCGTTTTCCAGCATGCGCTCAATGATGTAAAGCTGGCGTGAGCGTGCGCGCTTGGGGTTGCTGATCGGGTTGTAGGCTGAGGGGGCTTTCGGTAGCCCGGCCAGCATGGCGGCCTCTGCCACCGAGAGCTCTTTGAGTGGCTTGTCAAAATACGCTTCTGCCGCGGCCGCAAAACCATAGGCCCGGTTGCCCAGAAAGATCTGGTTCATGTAAATTTCAAGAATCTGGTCCTTCGTCAAAAGATGTTCGAGCTTGAAGGTCAGCAAGATTTCATAGATTTTTCGCGTATAGGTCTTTTCTGAAGACAAATAGACATTGCGCGCTACCTGCATGGTGATGGTGGATGCACCCTGGCTCTTCAAATGGCCCAGGTTGGCCAGCCCGGCGCGCAACATGCCGCGGTAATCGACGCCGCCATGTTCGTAGAACCGGGCGTCTTCGATCGCCAGGACCGCGTCCGTCATGATTTTCGGTATTTCCTTGATGGGCGTGAGGTGCCGGCGTTCTTCGCCAAACTCGCCGATCAGAACACCCTCGGCAGAAAAGACGCGCAGCGGCAATTTGGGGCGGTAATCGGCCAGGTCGGAAATGTCGGGCAGATTCGGGAATGCCACTGCCAGCGCAACAGCAATCAGGATCAGCAGGGACAAACCGGCGGCTAGCAGTAGGCCGCCACTCCACAGAGCGATACGCCATGGCCAGCTCTTCTTGCTTGGGTGGGTCGCCTTGGGAGCGAGACTGACCTCACCGGGTGGTGGTTTGGAAGGCATAAGAACTTGGTAATGGCGCTTTGTTATGGCAACGATGATGTTATTGCAGTTTGGCGCGGTAGTATCCGATATTCTTGCGTGCGCAGTCTGGCCTCCCTCTGTCTGTAACATTCAGACACGGAACGTCTACTTTTGGCAACGGCCAAAACTTCAGAAAAATGAAATAGTTTTTGCCTGACAACGCGCTTGCTGCTAGCATTGAAGTGAATTCTTAAGTTTCGCCAGTCTCGGACCGGCTTGTTTCAGGGGATAGTATTGATCTCGTTGGGATCCTTGTTTAGCCGTCAACCCGCACCCATGCTTGGTCTGGACATCAGTTCTTCCAGTGTCAAACTGGTTGAGCTCGGGCAGGATAAGTCCGGCAATCTGGTGCTCGAACGATGTGCCATCGAGCCACTGGAGCGCGGCTGGATCACCGACGGCAATATTGAAAAATTTGACGAGGTGGCCGAGGCAGTGCGCCGCTTGGTCAAGAAAAGCGGCACCAAGACCAAAAATGTGGCGATGGCTTTGCCGCCTTCGGCGGTGATCACCAAGAAGATTGTTCTCCCCGGCGGGATGTCGGACCAGGAACTCGAAGTACAGGTTGAGATCGAGGCCAATCAATATATTCCGTTTCCCTTGGACGAAGTCAGTCTTGATTTCTGCGTTGTAGGCCCCAGCCCTACTTCCGCTGGCGATATTGAGGTGCTGATTGCGGCGTCGCGCAAGGAGAAGGTTCAGGATATCCAGGGCTTGGCTGAAGCTGCCGGTTTGAAGCCGGTCATTGTGGACGTCGAATCCTACGCCTCCAGGCTGGCCACCAATCGCCTGATTGAAAACTTCCCGGATAAGGGCGTCGGGAGCATTGTGGCCTTGTTTGAGGTCGGTGCCCTGACCACCAGTATGCAGGTCATTCGCAACGACGAGGTCCTGTACGACCGGGATCAGGCTTTTGGAGGCGCTCAGCTGACGCAACTGATTGTGCGTCAGTACGGGTTTTCCCTGGAGGAGGCAGAAACCAAGAAGCGCAACGGTGAACTGCCGGAGGACTACGAGGCCAGTGTGCTTCGTCCGTTTGTAGAAAGCATGGTGCATGAAATTGGTCGAGCCCTGCAATTCTTCTTTACCAGTACACCGCACAACAAGGTTGACTGCGTGATGCTGGCTGGCGGATCGGCGGCCCTGCCGGGTTTGACTGCAGCTGTGACAGAGCACACGTCTTTTGCCTGCACGCTGGTCAATCCGTTTGAAGGCATGGAAATTGGCAGCGACGTACGTTTGAAAAGGATGACGCGGGAGGCGCCGTCTTACCTTACATCCTGCGGTTTGGCCTTGCGGAGGTTCATGCAGTGATCCTGATCAATCTGCTCCCGCATCGCGAGGTGGCGCGCAAACGGCGCCTGGATATCTTCAACGTCAGTTTGGGAATTTCAGCCCTTTTCGGGGGCTTGCTCGCCGGCATGATTTTTCTCTGGTACCAAACACAAATCTCAGGACAGCAATCGAAAAATCAGGTGTTGCAGGCCGAGATCAAGCGCTTTGATGCGCAAATCACGGATATCGCAGGCCTTGAGACCGAGATAGCGGCACTGCGGGCGCGCCAGCAGGCAGTGGAAGATCTGCAGGCAGATCGAAATCTGCCGGTCCATCTGCTGACGGAATTGGTCAAGCAATTGCCGGATGGTGTTTATGTAGCCAACATGCGACAAGACAGTCAGAGCGTCACCTTGCAAGGTGTTGCTCAGTCGAATGAGCGCGTGTCTGAGCTGCTGCGCAATCTTGGCAACAATACGCCCTGGTTTTCCAAGCCGGAACTGGTCGAGATTGTGGCCGGAGCCGTCGCGTTGACGCCACGCGATCAAAGACGAGTTGCCAATTTCACGATTCGTGTCCGATTAACCCGCGCTGGCGAGGCGGAAAAATTGCGCACAGGCTCCAGTGCCACGACGCCGCAACCGGCCGCTTCAGCTGTGGTCAAGAAATAGAAGCCCAAGCTTATGGCCGTCAAGTTTTCATTGAAATCGGACCTCCCGCTGTTGTGGGAGAAACTGTCGTCACAGTTTCAGGAACTCGATCCCAAAGATCCGTCCAATTGGCCGGCGTTTCCGCGCTATGCCCTGTTCGCAGGTGTGGCCGTCCTGTTTGTCGTCGTGCTCTGGTTCTTCTGGCTGAACTCTTCACAAGCCGAGTTGGAAGTCGAGCAGTCCCGGGAAACCAAGTTGCGCGAAGAGTACAAGATCAAACTCGGCAAGGCGATCAACCTCGAAGCACTGAAGAAGCAGCGTGAGCAGGTGCAGCAGTACGTTACGCAACTGGAGAAGCAGTTGCCGAGCAAGGCCGAGATGGATGCGCTGCTCTCCGACATTAACCAGGCTGGGCTGGGGCGCAGTTTGCAGTTCGATTTGTTCCGGCCTGGGCAAGTTGCGGTCAAGGACTACTACGCCGAGTTGCCGATCGCCCTGCGTGTTACCGGGCGTTACCACGACATTGGCGCTTTCGCGTCCGATGTTGCGAATCTCTCGCGAATTGTCACGCTCAATAATCTGACCATTGTGCCTGGCAAAGACGGGTCCTTGACGATGGATGCCACCGCCAAGACTTTCCGCTATCTCGATGCCGGCGAGGTTGCCTTGCAGCGCAAGGCAGCCTCGCCCAAGGGAGTCGCCAAATGAAGTTGATGCGGCAGCTTGCCATGACGGTGGCGGTGCTGGTGCTCGCCGGCTGCGGCGCATCCAGTGAGAGTGAATTACGGCAGTGGATGACCGAACAGAAGAGCCAGACGCGACCCCGAATTGCGCCAATTTCGGAACCCAAGCAGTTCGTACCGGAGAGCTATGGTCAGGTCGCGACGATAGAGCCTTTCAGCAATCAGAAACTGACGCCGGCTCTCAAGCGTGACTCTACGCAGGCGGCTGCCAACGGCGCGCTGATCGCGCCTGAACTGGCGCGGCGCCGCGAGGCTCTGGAGGCGTTTCCGCTGGATACGATGACCTTGGTTGGAAGCATGACGCAAACGGGTCAGCCGGTTGCCCTGGTTAAAGTGGAGAATTTGCTGTATCAGGTACGACTTGGCAATTATCTCGGGCAAAACTATGGGCGTGTCGGCAAGATCGCCGAGACTGAGGTCACGTTGCGCGAAATTGTGCAGGACGCCACGGGTGAATGGATTGAACGCACTGCTACCTTGCAGTTGCAAGAGAGGTCAAAATGAACGGTCAGAGCTATCGGTTGGGCAAGCGAATGTGGCGTAGCGCCGGCTTGGCCGCAAGCATCATGTTGATGGCGTTGATGGCGCATGCACAAGGTGCTATCGAGGCGGTGTCGGCATCCATTCAGGGTGGTGCCGAAGTCGTGCGTATTGATTTGACGCAGCAGTTGGGTGCCATTCCTACCGGGTTTTCAATTCAATCGCCGGCGCGGATCGCGCTTGATTTTCCGGGGGTTTCCAATGCCTTGGGTCGATCAACGGTCGATGTGAATCAGGGTAATTTGAAATCGGTCAACGTGGTGCAATCCGGTGACCGTACGCGCGTGGTGCTGAATCTGAAGCAGATCACGCCCTACAAGGCACAGCTACAAGGCAAATCGCTGCTGGTAGTACTGGAGTCGGTTGTGGCGGCAGCACCCACTGCCAGTCTGACCCCGGTCTTCGCGGAGAACCGCAGTCGCGACACCTTGCCCTTGAAAGACCTGGACTTCCGTCGTGGCGAAGAGGGTTCCGGTCGGGTGGTGGTGGACTTGCCGAACAACCAGGTGGGTGTTGATATCAGGCAACAAGGGGAAACTCTGGTTGTCGAATTCATGAAGTCAAGCTTGCCCGAAGGTTTGCGCCGGCGCCTGGACGTGACTGATTTTGGCACTCCAGTGCAAACGATCACGACCGCCCAGAGCGGGGACCGTGTGCGCATGGTGATCGAGCCCAAGGGGCTGTGGGTGCACAGCGCCTATCAAAGCGATCAACAGTTCGTGGTTGAAGTCAAACCACTGAAGATTGACCCGTCAAAATTGACGCAGGGTCCCGGCTACAGCGGGCAGAAATTGTCACTCAATTTCCAGAATATCGAGGTTCGCTCCCTGTTGCAGGTGATCGCTGATTTCACTAATTTCAACATCATCACTTCGGACTCGGTGACCGGCGCCGTCACCCTGCGTTTGCAGGATGTGCCATGGGATCAGGCTTTGGACATCATTTTGCAGGCCAAAGGGCTGGGCATGCGCAAGACCGCCAATGTCATCTGGATTGCTCCGAAAGATGAGATTATTGCCAAGGAGAAACTCGAACTCGAATCCAAGGCGGCGGTACTGAATCTGGAGCCGGTGCGCACGCAGTCGTTTCAGATGAACTACGCCAAGGCGGAGGATATTGCCAAGCAGTTGACCGGTGCGGGTGGCGGTGAAAAAAGCGCGGGGCGAACTCTCAGCGCCCGCGGTAGCGCGACGGCTGATCCGCGTACCAATCAGTTGTTTGTAACCGATGTGCCGTCGCGGTTGGAGCAGGTACTGCAATTGCTGCAAAAGCTTGATGTCGCAGTGCGCCAGGTGATGATTGAGGTTCGCATCGTGACTGCCGATGAGGCTTTTGGCAAATCCCTGGGCGTCAAGTTTGGTGCCACAGACCAGCGCGCCAACAAGGGCGGCGATGGCGGCTATGCGCTTTCTAATAGCGGCAACAACCGGATTGCGTTTGGTACCAGTTACCAGGATGCGGTAGCCAGCAGTGGCGGTGGTGGAACGGTCAATACCACGGGCAGTTTCATTACTTTGCCAGCGACGGCGCCCAGCGCTGCAAACCTGGGGACCAATCCAGTACCGAGCTTTGCCTTGTCCATCTTCAGCAATCTGGCCAATCGCTTCTTGAATCTGGAAATTTCTGCATTGGAGGCTGACAACAAAGGCAAGATTGTTTCCAGTCCAAGAGTGGTGACTTCGGACGGAAAGAAGGCTTTCATCAAGCAGGGGCAACAGGTCCCCTATCAATCCTGTACCTCTGCGGCAGGTGGAACCCAGACCTGCACGACGGCCTTCAAGGACGCCGCGCTCAGACTTGAGGTCACACCGCAAATTACGCCCGAGGGGTCCATCATCATGGACCTGGATGTCAACAAGGATGCCATCAACACTTCATTTACTTCCAATGCCGGACCGGTGTTGGAGGTGAAGAATGTAACGACCCAGGTACTCGTGGAGAACGGCGGTACGGTCCTGATCGGTGGCGTGTTCGAGCTTGAGGATTCAAGCAATCAGACCGGCGTGCCGGTGCTGGCCGATGTGCCTTGGCTGGGCAACTTGTTCAAGTCAAAACTTCGCAACAGTTCGAAACGGGAGCTTCTGGTCTTTGTGACGCCCAGGATTATTTCGGACAAGAACGGCACTCGCTGATCTGACAGCAATCGCAGGAAACCGGTTATGAATCTACTGAAATACAGTTGTGCTTTATTGATCCTGGGCGTGCTGGCAGCATGCGGTGGTGGCGGCGGCAATCCGGGGACTTCGAGTGGCGGCACGGTTACTTGCACGGCACCAAAAGTTTTGCAAAATGGTGTGTGCGTTACGGCCACGGTCACGGTCACGCCGGTCGAAACCCTGTTGGTGGCGCAGCTCAAGGACATGACCTCGGGCGCCGTTGTCGCATCGATCGGCGCTGCGAGCGCAACCGAGATCGTCGGCTTGTTGGCGACGAAAGACGGCAAGCCGGCACCGAATCAACTCGTATCGCTGGATACGGGAACGGGTTCAAGTCTGCTTCTCTTTCCAAACGGAACCAGCGCGACCACCGATGCCAATGGTATTGCCAGAATAAGAGTGGGGCGGACCAATTTGTTTGAATTTGGCACGACGGCACTGTCTCTGACATTCAAATCTACTGACACGTATGCACAAGCATCGTCTTCGGTTTTGCAAATCCGTGTTGATCCGCCGCTGTTGCAGTTGGAACTGCGCGACGCGGCCAATGCTGTTACCAATACCATAGGATCTTCCGGGCTGACGACCTTGAAGGCTATTCTGAAGTTTTCGGATGGCACACCGGTATCGCAAAAGCGGATTGACATCACGGCCGATCTGACCAAGATTACGTTCCCGGAAGGAAGTTCCCAACTCACCGACTCATTGGGCGTTGCGACCGTCAAGGTGACGAGGGCATCAGCAACCGTGGGGGGCGCCGGAACACTGGCGGGAGCCGCTTCGATTTCGGGATCGAATGCAGCGGGTGCCCCGGTCACGACGGTTGTGACCGGTGGGGTTGACTACTCGGTGGGTGCCGTGGTCGGCGCGGCCACCCTGACGCTCGACACCTTTGACGTCGGGGCTGCCAGCCTGGCCGCCTACGGTACCCGTCAAATCTCGGTGCGCGCCATGCTTGGAACCAGTGTGGCATCCTCGGTACAGGTCAGTTTTTCTTCCAGCTGTGGCCAGCTATCGCCGGCGACCGCGCCGACGAACAGCAGTGGCATAGCGACCGCCAGCTTCACGGCAACCGATATTGCGGGAACGACGGTCAGTACCCTTGGTTGTGGCGGCAAGACGGTTGATATTTCGGTGAGTGCCGTTGGTGCCAGTACAGTGAGCAAGTCCGTCAGCGTGCTCGCGGCCCCGGCGACCAATTTGAGCTTTGTTGTTCCGACGGATGCAAGCAAGTCGCGGATTTACCTGGCCAATTCCGGTGGGGCGACGCAGGCAATGGTCCAGTTCCTGCTCTCTAATGCGCGCGGGGAAGCACTGCCCGGGCAGGAAGTGCTGGTTTCTCTCAAAACATTGAATGGGGGTACTCCCAAGGCCACGTTCGGTACGGTCGGTAATGTGGCTCCGGTAAGCCTGACGACCGATTCCCTGGGCAAGGTTTCCGTGCCGGTGTTCTCGGGCACCGTGCCAACCAATGTGCTGGTCAACGCAGCCCTGGTGTCGAACCTGTCGATTAAGACGGATTCGTCGGTCGTCGTGATTGCCTCAGGGCGCCCAGTCCAGTCAAGGGTGAGTCTGGTCCCAGCCAAGCACGCCATTCGCGGTTTCAATTTTGATGGCGCAACGACCACCGTGACCATGTCACTGGCGGACCGCCAGGGCAATCCGGTCCCGGACGGGACCGCGGTTAACTTTGTATCGGAGGCGGGTGTGATGATTCCGCCGACCTGCGTCACCGGAGCTGTGCCAGGCGACTCCCAGTGCACTGTGACCATTCGTACACAGAATCCCCGCCCGTTTGCGGCAGATGCCACTAAGAACGGCTATGTCTCGATCCTGGCCTACACCGCCGGCGAAGAGGATTTCACCGATACAAATTTCAGCAACACCTACGACGGAGGGGATTCTTTCAGCCTGATCGGCAATGACCTCGGTACTGCCTACCGAGACGATCTCGCGACCGCGAATGTGACGCCAGGGGCGTTCAAGCTGAATGCTGATGGAACAACATCACTGATTCCGAGTTGGGATGGAACCATGTATGTGCACCAGCCGGGTGAGTTCGCCATTCCGCGCGCGGCCGAGGCGGGCGGAACCACTCCCCTGCCGAATCAGGGTGATGGCGTGTGGGGCGCTGCCGACGTGCGTGGGCAGGTGGTGATTGTTTTTTCCACAGATGACCTGCTCATCAACAATCCTGTGTGGACGGGTGCGGGCGACGCACAGTGGAACAATGGGTTCGTGGCAACTGGTCTGACCGTCATCATTCAAGATTTGAACGGAAGAAGTGTTCCGACCGGGAGCAGTATTTCGGTGGTCGTAACGGATAACACGCCAAAACTTCCAACAGATGGCGCTGCCACTCCCATCTACGGCACTTGTTCCCTGGTCAGCCAGTCTCACTCGGCAGTACCCGACTCGCTCGAGCCGCTGACGCTCACCTTGAGCTTGAAACAATGCGCCAGTGGAGATCAGGTCGCCATTACCGTCACCACCCCTGCGGGGGTGAAGACCTATGCCTTCCCGACACCCTGAACTTGCATGAAATGGGTGTTTGACCATTGATATCGCTCATTGGCCTGCCCGGTTCCGGCAAATCAAGCGTCGGACGCCAACTTGCCAGACGACTGCAACTCCCCTTCTCTGACTCCGATCATGTGATTGAGCAGCAGTTGGGCTGTTCGATCCGCGAGTACTTTGAGCGTGAGGGGGAAGAGCGCTTTCGTGATGTCGAGGAGTCGGTGATTGACCAACTGACACAGGGTGGCCCCGGTGTCCTGTCAACCGGCGGTGGTGTCATATTGCGGCAAGCCAATCGTCTGCGCTTGCGCCAACACGGTCAGGTGGTCTACCTCAACTCTTCTCCCGATGAGTTGTTCAGACGCTTGCGGCACGACGTGAATCGGCCTTTGCTGCAGGTTGCTGATCCCCTGAACCGTTTGCGCGACATGCACACGCTGCGTGATCCCCTGTACCGGGAGACCGCGCACTTTGTCGTTGAGACCGGGCGCCCGTCGGTAGCGACGCTGGTCGGCATGATTGTGAAGCAGCTTGAATTGGCGGGTGCGCTGCCTCTAAACTCGCAGCTATGAACAGCCAGACAGTTCCCATTGAATTGCAGGAGCGCAGCTACAGCATTGCCATCGGCAGTGCGCTTTTTGACGATCCGCGCAGTTATGCAGAATTGCCTGCAGCCAGTCATGTCCTGATCGTTAGCAATAGCACCGTCGCACCACTTTATGCCAAGCGGCTGGAACAGGTATTGCGCGGGAAATATGCCGCCGTTCACACGGTAGTGCTGCCCGATGGCGAAGAATATAAAACCTGGCAGACCTTGAACCTGGTCTTTGACGCGCTGTTGCAAAACGCTTGCGACCGCCGGACCATTGTTTTTGCGCTCGGTGGCGGCGTGGTAGGTGACATGGCGGGCTTTGCCGCAGCCAGCTACATGCGGGGCGTACCCTTTGTGCAAATTCCAACCACCTTGCTGGCCCAGGTGGATTCCTCCGTCGGCGGCAAGACGGGCATCAACCATCCGCTGGGCAAGAACATGATCGGGGCGTTTTATCAACCGCTCAAGGTCGTGTGTGATCTCGATACGCTCAAGACGCTGCCCTCGCGCGAGTTGAGTGCGGGGCTGGCTGAAGTGATCAAGTACGGGCCGATTGCTGATCTGGACTTCTTGCAGTGGATCGAAGAGAACATTGACGCCTTGCTGGCGCGTGAGCCGCTTGCCTTGGCCTATGCGGTACGGCGCAGCTGTGAGATCAAGGCTTGGGTGGTGGCGCAGGATGAGCGCGAGAGCGGTCTGCGCGCCATCCTGAATTTTGGCCATACCTTCGGTCACGCGATCGAGGCCGGTCTGGGTTACGGCGAGTGGTTGCACGGCGAAGCGGTAGGCTGCGGCATGGTGATGGCCATGGACTTGTCACGCCGACTCGGGTTGGTGGATGCCGCCTACGTGCAGCGCGTCACGGCTTTGATCGAAAAGGCGGGTCTGCCGGTGCTGGGCCCCTGTCTGGCAACGAGCGACAACGCCGGGCGCTACCTTGAACTGATGCAGATCGACAAGAAGGCGCAGGACGGCGAGATCAGGTTCGTTCTGCTTGACGGTGTGGCACGGGCCCTCGTGCGTGGCGCACCTGAGGCGCTGGTGCGCGAAGTAATTAATGCTTGCTGCCTACGCCTGTGATCCGGCCTCAACGCGTGGCCGCCGCTTTGCGCAGGCACCAGCGCCCGGTCGCAGCGAGTACCAGCGCGACCGGGACCGCATTGTGCATTGCTCGGCGTTTCGGCGCCTGGTGTACAAGACCCAGGTCTTCCTGAACCACGAAGGTGACCTTTTTCGCACGCGCCTGACGCATTCACTGGAAGTGGCTCAGCTGGGGCGCTCCATAGCGCGCTCGCTGGGGCTGAATGAAGACCTGGTCGAGGCGATCGCGTTGGCGCACGACCTCGGGCACACGCCCTTTGGGCACGCCGGGCAGGATGCCTTGAATGAGTGCATGGCACCTTTTGGCGGTTTTGAGCACAACCTGCAGAGCTTGCGTGTGGTCGATCAGCTTGAAGAACGCTATCCCCAGTTTGACGGCTTGAACCTGACCTTTGAGACGCGTGAAGGTATTCTCAAACATTGCTCACGCCTTCACGCCGAGGAACTGGAAGCTGGCGAGCCGGGTGGTGTTGGCCAGCGTTTCCTGCAGGGCGGTCAGCCCAGCCTGGAAGCACAGCTTTGCAATCTGGCAGATGAAATTGCCTACAACGCCCACGACATTGACGACGGTGTGCGTTCCGGCCTGATTACGCTGGAGCAGTTGCAGCAGGTGGCCCTGTTCGATGATTTCAGACGCCAGGCCCTGGCCGAGTTTCCTCACCTCCAGGAGCCGGCAGCCGGACGGCGTCTGCTCTACGACAGTATTCGCCGCATGCTCAGTGCGCAGGTTGAAGACGTCATTGTGGCGACCCATGGCGCGCTGCAGAAGGCGGCGCCGCACTGCACCAAAGAGGTTCGCCAGATGCCACCCTTGGTGCAGTTTGGCGAAGACATGAAGCTCAGGTCACAGGGCTTGAAGCATTTTTTGTTGCATCAACTGTATCGCCATCCGAGAGTCCTGCACACCACAGGCGAGGCGCGCCGGATGCTGCGTTCGCTGTTTGAAGCCTACCGCGCCCATCCCCAGGAGATGCAGCCGCGCTTTGTGGCACGTCTGGAAGC
>QYPX01000022.1 GCA_007280205.1 Comamonadaceae bacterium | reverse complement strand
GTCACCGATCCGCCCCCAGTTGACAAACTCGATGCCGAGCTTGAAGCTGCCCTGGCAGTGTTTCAGAAAGTCGTTCTCGTCGATGCCGAGCAACTCGTTATAGACACGAATATGCGGAATCGTCGCCTCACCCACGCCGACGATCCCGATTTCGTCCGACTCGACCAGATGAATCCGGCAGTTGTTCCCAAGAACCCGCGAAAAAAGCGCTGCGGTCATCCAGCCCGCCGTGCCACCACCGGCAATGACGACATCACGAACATATTGAACTGACATGGAAGTCCTTACAGGAGTGCGTAGGTCAACGGGAGTCTGCCATCAAACGCCTGAATAGGAAAAGCGGCGAACGATGTCGCCGCTTTTTCTACGCCGGGAATCAATCCGTCGAACTTGTGGTCTAGAACTTGTAGTTCATGCCAAACAGCATCTGCCGACCAAAATGATTGACGTACTTCGTCACCAGCTGCGACTTATTCGGCGTCGGGTTCTGTCCATCGAGTCCGTTGATCGTTTGCATCTGTTGCGTGGCGCTGTCGGTCAGGTTGTTGACCTGGAACATCAGCGACAGACCCTTGAAGTAACCCTGATCAAAGGAATACCCCAGTTGCAGGTCAACCACGTCATCCGAACTGATCTTGGTTGTCTTGTTCTCAAACACCACGGTGCGATAGGTCGTGGTGAAGGGTGAACGATAACGCTCGCTGATCCGTGCCGAGAAACCGTTCTGTTCGTAGTACAGCGTCAGGCTGGTCGAACGACCCGACATGCCCTCGGGAACGACCTCGTCGCCATTTTTTTCAAAGAGGCTGCTCGTGGCAATCGTGGTGTTGGCGATCACGCCGATGCCGTCGAGCGACTTGCTGAAAAGTGAACCGTCGAGCGAGATCGTTCCTTCAAAACCGCGAACCATTCCACCCTTGCCATTAGCCGGCGCCGTGAAGAAACCGTAGGGCGAAACAGGTGTTACACCGGAAGTATTCGGGAAACCCGTAAAGTCACGCAGCACCTTTTCGTTGTAGACCCAGGACGTCAGATTCTTGTAGTACTCGGCGACGGCAATATAGCTGCGCTTTCCAAAATACTTTTCCAGCGAGAAATCATAGGCCGTGGCGCGCCAAGGCTCCAGCGAAGGGTTACCACCATCGCCACCCGACCAGGTGGCGTAGTCGGCACCGGGCTTGGTGTTCACGGCGGGGCCACTCATACCAGCACGTATGTCGTTGATGTTCGGGCGCGCCATTTGACGACCGGCACCCAGACGCATCACGGTCTGGTCTGGCAGGTCAAAACGCAGGTTCAGGCTTGGCAGGACATCGTTGTACGAGGTGCCCCCCTTAACCGCATACAGTTTGGACAGATCGGGGTTTTTCGTGTCGCCGAGGTAGACCCAACCTTCGGAGGACTGATCGGTACGCACAAACTGCACACCCACATTGCCGCTGACCGGCACAATGCCGATATTGGTATCGATCCTGGCCATGGCATAAGCCGTGCTGACCTTCTCATGCACGGTCGAATCATCACCCGCCTTGCCCCAGAAGACCTGCTGCGGAGCCAGGACTTTGTTGTCAACCAGGTTTTGTACATCCAGGCGCGGCATGCCCGTCAGCCCGGCAAAGTCAAGGTTCACCAAGCCCAGCACTGCACCGTTGGGAATGGTCGAGGTGTAGCGCCCTCCGTCAGCTTGGATGGTCGTTGGATTGACAATATTCAGGCGATAACGATTCATCTCCACCGCTTTGTCGCGCTGGGTGTAATTGAAGCCGAAATCTGCCTCGCTGAAGATGCCATCGAGTGACCGTTTGGCCGTGAGACGCAGCGTCTTCATGGAGTCGGTGACATGCGGCAAATTGATGTTGCCGGAAAATCCAACGTCATCACCCACCCAATTCATGGGGTCACCCAGACGCAGGCTTGAAGAAGCGAATGAGGTACCCGCACCCGGACTCAGCTGGATCAGCTTCGTTCCGACCGGATCGGCGACGAAGTTATACGAACCCATGACCCATTGACCATTGGCGTAGGGGGCAGCAAAGGTTTCAAGGTATTTCTCGTCGCGGGTGTCCTTCGAATAGCTCAAGTCACCGGTCAGCTTCCAGTTCTTGTTGAGGTTGTACGAAGTGTTCCAGCCCAGCGACGCGATTTCGTCGGTGCGGCTGCTGTTAAAACTTTGCAGCACGGTCTGGCTGTTGTTGAACACCCCGCTGGTGACGAAGGTGTTGCGGTCAAAATCTGTCGTCTTGGCATTGGTCAGGTAAGGCATCGTGGTCGGGCCATTCCACAAACCCCAGTTGCTGATTTCAAACTTGAAGCCCTGATCGGCTGCGTTGAACTTGGAGTAATACAGATCAAGCTGGCTATGCAGATCCTTGTTCGGCTTGAACTCCAGAACGCCCATCAGACCGTCGCGCTTATTGCTCTTGGAGCTGGCCGTAACCTCCATCCCCATCGGCATGAGCGCACTGCCGCCATTGGTGGCCTTGGGTAGTCCGGCGACAGTATTTGAACCCCAGTCATTGGCTGGCGCGGACCAGTCCCACATCTGGCTCTGGCGCACTTGGGTTGGCGTGTCGAGATGGGCAAAACCGAGGGCCCAGCCGAGGGTCTTGTCAGCCGACTGGTCGATATACGACGCGCTGAAACGCTGGCCATACTTGCCTGCGACGCCGGCAATCGCTTCCCCATTGGAATTGCTCTCGCCACGGACGTTGACGGCGAACTGACGACCGGCGAAGGACAGCGGGCTGACGGTGCGCATATCCACGGTACCCGCCAGGCCTTGCCCAACCAGGCTGGCCGTCGGCGTCTTGTACACCACGGCCGAACTGAAAAGCTCGGAGGGAAATTGATCGTATTCGACCGAGCGGTTATCGCCCGAGCTCACCATTTCACGCCCGTTGAGCAGCGTCGTCGCGAATTGTGGCGGCAGACCACGGATTGAAATGGTCTGCACGCGACCATCTTGCCCGCGGATACCGGCAACACCCGGCAGGCGCGCCAGGGATTCGGCGATCGACACATCCGGCAGCTTGCCAATGTCTTCGGCCGAGACAGACTCGACGATGGAATCCGCATTCCTCTTGGTCTCGATAGACGTTTCGATGGCGTGCCGGAAACCCGTGACAGTTACCGTGCCCAGAGCGGTGCCGGTGGTTGCTGGGGCATTCTGAGCGTAGACAGAACCGCTGGCAAGCAGCAAGCTTGCGCAAGCCGCTGCCACAGGGCTGATGCGCATTGCGGAACGTCTCTGGCTTGTGCCTTGGCTGCGCTGGGGGGCAGAATTTTTCATTGAGGTAACTCCTGGGTCTAGGTCTCGGTCTGTGTCTAATTGGACTGGGTCTACAAAATGGAAACGTTTCCATTTGGATCGACTTTAGCACCACGTAAAGACCTGTAAAGCTGGTGAAAACCCTAGCCTTATGACGATCGCGTGAAATTCTTGGACAAAACATTGGCTTCTGTCGCAACACAACAACAGCGCCGCCGGGAGCGCGGTGTTCGGGCCCGTTGAGCCAGTTACTCGACCTCAAAAGGGCAGCGTGCCGGCCCCCCGAGGAGGTGGCGTCTGCGAATAGCCGCCGGAGCGTTGGTAGACCCGGACATAGTCAACCAGCATCTCGGCCGGAAAAGGTGTCGCGCCATCGGGGTTGCCGCCGAAATCGCCACCTACGGCAAGATTCATGATGAGGTAGAACGGCCGATTGAACGGTGCCGGCCAGGCATGGAGGTCGGTCTCACTGATCGCTGGTGCGCCTTTGCCGGCCTGGACGCGAGGACTGCTCCACCAGAAATCCTTGCGAGCGTACAGCGCGCCGTCCACATACCAGCGGATTTCGCCTGGCTCCCACTCCAGCGCGTAAACGTGGAAATCGGCGATCGACTGTCCGTCAGGAAACGGGTAGCGGGCATGACTGCTGGCGTTGGCATCCCAGGCTGAGCCGAAGTGCAATGCGCCAGTCACGGCGCCCGGGATCGCGCCACGCGCTTCCATGATGTCGATCTCGCCGCTGGCCGCCCAGCTGCCGTAGCCATGCTCGCGTGGCAGCATCCATAAAGCGGGCCACAAACCCTGCCCGGTCGGCAGCTTGGCACGGATCTCGAATCGGCCATAGGTCTGGCTGAACAGGTTGGCTCCGGCACGGGTTTGCGACTTCAAGCGACCCGAGCTATAGCCGAACCCGTCGCGCGACTCCCTGAGCGCTCGCAGATGCAGCATGCCGTCCTGCACAAAGACGTTGTCGGCGTCGCGCGTGTAAGTCTGCAATTCACGGTTGCCCCAGCCGGCAATCCACTTGTTCTCGCCGTAGTTGTAGAAACCGTTACCGAGATCGAAGTCCCATTTGCTGCGGTCGAGCTCGCGCCCATCGAATTCATCGCTCCAGACCCGGGTCCAGCCCGCCGGTGCCTCGGGCACTGCGGCACACGAGGTCAGCGCGAGCGCCAGACCCGCCAGCACGATGCGTGCAAAACAATCGCGGCACGTCGTCCAGCGCCCTACCCGCCCACCTGCTTGTATCGTCATACCATCTCCTGTGCTCAGAGTCTAGCGCAGCCTGAGCTCGACCAGCAGTGCGTAATGGTCCGATGCGTAAGGCCCCTCAGACCGCGCGCTCAGAACCTGATGTGACAGAACCTGTGTCAATCCGTCAACCATTACATAGTCGATCTTGTTGCCGGCCTGCAGATCCGAACCAAAGCCGTTGAAAGTCAGGTCGCCGCCGCGCAGTGGCGTGACCGACGTCACGGCAGCATCGACCAACACCTGCGTGAGCAGACGGTGCGCGACCGAGCCGGGTCGATCGTTCAGATCCCCGGTCAGAATCACCGGCAAGCCACCGGCCTCACGCTGGAGCGTGGCGTCGATCAGGCGGGCGCTCTCACGCCGGGCCAACTGGCCGACATGGTCGAAGTGGGTGTTCGCGAAGATGAACTCGCGACCGTCCGACTGACGGCGCAGCTTCAGCAGACTGAGAGTTCGGTTCAGTGCGGCGTCCCAGCCACGTGACACCCGCTCCGGTGTTTCGGACAGCCAGAAGGTCTTGCGCGAGCTGATCGTGAACGCCGCCCGACGCACCAGCACGGCGTTCATCTCGCCCTTCTCGGCGCCGTCATCGCGACCGACACCCATCCAGTCGTATTGCGGCAGCAACGCAATCAAATCTCTTATCTGGAACAACTCGGCTTCCTGCAACCCGACCAGATCGGCCTGCGCCGAGCGGATTGTTTGCGCCACCAGCGACCTGCGTCGGCTCCAGTGGTTTGGATCATCAACTTTTTCGCACGAGCCGCAACGGATGTTGTAGCTCATGACGCGCAGCACCGACGTGGTCGCTGTCTGGTCACCTGCTGCCGGCCCGAGGGAGCCGGCACACGACGCGGTCAAGGCGGCAGACAGCATCAGCCAGAGAAATCGAAGTGTGCGCATGCAGTCTCCAGCAGCGTCGGATCGACGCTCAACGCAGCTTGAAGGGCTCAGGCGCCACAGCACTGTTCATCCACTTCAGCACGCCGGCGTGCGGCAGGTAGTCGACGCTGCCGAACTGCTTGAACAGGGCTTCGATCTCGGGCAGCGGCGCACTGGCGAAGTCCAGTGCCGGCACCTTGACGCCGTCGGCATTGGTGACCAGGCCCCAGTTGACTTTGCCCTGCCCGCCGTCGTTACTGATGAGCTTGTAGGACCACGCCGCTGAGGCCCAGCCCAGGTCGGCGTAGGCATCAAAAGTAGCACGCGTGACCTGCCCGGCGAGCTCATTCTCGACATCAGCCCAGGGCTGAAATTCGCCGACGAAGAAGGCCGTATTGAGGCGCTTCATGCGCGCTTTCCACTCGCAACTACCAGCAGTGCCGTCCGGAGCGCAGGCAAACCAGTCGCGGTGCACCGCAGCGCCGGGCTGACCCCATCCAAAGAAACCCGGGTAAAAATGCATCTCGAACGCCACGTTACGCATTCCCCTGGTCTCTGGCTTGCCGTAGGCGTCTATGCCCAGGTTATGGCCCGGCAGGATGATGACGTGATTCGGATCGACGGCACGCACACGCTCATAGAGGGTTTGCACAACTTGGGCGAGTTGCTCAGGACTGGTGCCCCATGGCTCGTTGAGCAGACTGTAGCCCGCCACGCTGGCACGGTCCTTGTAGCGAGCGGCCACCTGCCCCCACAGCCAGAGGGTGCGCTCCTGGTACTCAGGCGTGTTCCAGTAGAGGTTGCGGTTGGCACAGCCGCTGTGATGCTCCACGCCCTGACTGCCGACAGCGCCGTGCAGGTCAAGGATGACATACATGCCGCGTGCCTCGGCTTGACGAATGGCCTCGTCCAGATAGAACCAGGCATCGGCGCGCAGGTGGCGTGGCTTTTGTTCGTCCTCCACCAGACTCCAGATGAAGGGCAGGCGCACCAGGTTCAGGCCAAAGCGCGGCAGCATATCCCAATCGCGCTGGGTCATCCAGTTGTCGCGAAACAACTTCATCAGACGTTCCCGCTCAGCATAGCCAAAGCGCGCATCGAGTTTGGCTTCGAGCGTGCACTGATCGTCAATCGCCTTCGAGCTCTGTCCCATCATCCAGAATTCCAGCATCAGCCAATTGCCGAGATTGACGCCTTTGAGATTGATCTGCTGGCCATCGGCTTTCACCCAATGACTGCCTTGCGCACGCAGCATCGACATCTCGGCCGCAGCACTGCTGCCGTAGCCGGCCACTGCAAACAACTGGACCAACAGGAACACGATGCGCAACATATATTTCTCCAGACGCGGGTTGGGATAACTAGACCAGGCACGGCAGCAGCCGATCGCAGTGGTGCCAAAAGACATTGCCGCCGATGCTGATGGGCCCCAGATCCAAGGTCATGATCAGGTCCTGAAGCGTCCGACGTTCGGCCAGATCAGCACTGACAATGATAATGCCCCCGGCAGTGGTGCAGGTCATTGACCGAACTGCAAAGCGCGAAGGGCGTAGCCCGAAGCGACCTGCCACGCGGTCGGGCCATCTGTTTTAAGGTGGTCTTGGTAGATAATCGCGCGAGCTCATCTTTTGCGCAATGACGCACCAAGGGGTTAACCGGAAAAATGATTGAAGAAAACAGTATGTTCAAAGTGATAGACGATGCTTTTCCGCATATCGGAAAAGCAATCCTGGCATTTTGGGGTCACCGCGACTTCCATGAATATATGGACACACTGCAGCATCAGAAGAGGGACGGCAAACCCAGGGCGGGCTTTCCACTCAACATCATGCTGGCGATTTTCAACCTGACTTCTGAGCACGAAAAGATGTTCCCCGAGCTCGCTCCCCAACGGTCGATTTTTGGTTAGTCGATGGACCTGGCAAAAAAACCCCGGCTCAAGGGCCGGGGCGCAAAGCCTTTTCCGTTGTCACACATCAAGGCCCCGCTCAAGGGGGATCGAGCGGGAGACGCTTTCGCGCCCGAGATAAATGTACCACTACTTCACAAAAAGCACCAACACTGCAATAGGTCAGCCCTCGTGTCGCGCTCTTTTCAGCAGTGCGGTAGTGGAGTAACCGTCGACAAAGGGCAGCGCAAGAGCACGCCCGCCGTAGGACTGCACGACATGCGTCTCGGCCAGCTTGTTCATGTCGTAGTCGCCGCCTTTGACGAGGATATCGGGCCGGATCCGGCGAATGAGTTCAAGCGGCGTGTCCTCGTCGAACCAGGTCACCAGGCTGGTGCTGGCCAGCGCCGCCATGACGACGGCGCGGTCGGCTTCGTTGTTAAGTGGGCGGTCTGGCCCTTTGCCAAGCCGGCGGGCTGATGCGTCAGTGTTCAGCGCCACCAGCAGACTCGCGCCCAGGGCGCGCGCCTGCGCCAGGTACAGAACGTGACCGCGGTGCAGCACATCAAACACGCCGTTGGTAAACACCAGCGGCCGGGGCAAGCCGGCAAGCCCCAGTGCAAGCGCGGCGCCTGGACAGATCTTGTCGGTAAGGGTGGCCGTGCCGGCCAGGTCGTTCATGGCTTCAATGCTAGCAGACCCGTGCGCTGTTCAGCCAAAGCGGCTGTGCGCCTGAAGCTCGGGCGTTGGCCGGGGCTGCCACCAGGCCCGGATCGTCGCAAAAACGTTTCGGCATCCGGTGCACCGGTACTGCCCGGTAGGCAGCAAGGCACCGCTCTGTGCGCGCTCAATCACGTGCTGGTAGCTGGTGGCCCCGCATTGCCTGCATTTATAAATCGTCTTGAAGTTGGCCATGGTCGGCACACTGTAATGCCGCCAGCGCCGTCGAACGCTTCAATTTCTGTAAAACGATGTAAGCAATGTTTCAGCTCGACGCCGCTCAGTCCGGCCGCGTTTCGGCAAAGCTGGGGCGCAGCATCAGCTTGTCGAGCAATTTTTGCAGATTGGGATAGTCGCTGCGCCAATCAATCTGAGGGAACCGGAAGTCCAGGTAGCTCAAGGCGCAACCGACAGCGACATCGGCCAGACTTAAATGGATGCCGGCGCAATAGGGCTTGTCGCCCAAGCCTTTGCTCATGGCTTTCAGGGAGGTGTGAATCTTGCCGAGCTGCCTATCGATCCAGGCCTGGCTGCGCTCGGCCGGGCTACGTCCAACCCAAGTGGCTTCAAGCCGCGCCAGGATGGCCGCGTCCAGCACGCCGTCGGCCAGTGCTTCCCAGGTCTTGACCTCAGCCCGCTCCCGCCCCACCGCAGGAATCAATTTCCCCACCGGTGACAAGGTGTCCAGGTATTCAACAATCACGCGCGAATCAAAAAGCGCTTCGCCCGCTTCCATGATCAGGCACGGCACCTTGCCCAGCGGGTTGGTTTCGGTAATCGTGGTCTGCTCTGACCACACATCCTCAGGCACAAAAACGTAATCCAGTTTTTTTTCGAGCATGACAATGCGCACTTTGCGCACATAGGGGCTGGTTTTTGATCCGAGTAATTTCATGGCAAGACGGAAGTTTCAGTTACTTTCATTCTATCCACCGGCAGGCAGGCTATCGGCGCCGGCAAAGCGCTGTGGTGTGCATCCTACAATCCGGACATGAATTTCTCTGCAATCTCAGCCCTTTCCCCGCTGGATGGCCGCTACGCTGCCAAACTGGCCAAACTCCGTCCTGCCATGAGCGAGCAGGGCTACATGCAGCGCCGTGTCCAGGTTGAGGTGGCCTGGCTGATGGCGCTGAGCGACTGCGGTTTTGCCGAGTTCAAACCGCTGACACCCGGTGCGCGTACTTACCTGCTGGCGCTGGTCAAGCATTTCAGCGAGGCGGACGCCGAGGCCATCAAAGCCATCGAGAAGGTGACCAACCATGATGTGAAGGCGGTTGAGTACTGGATCAAGTCGAGGTTTGAGGGTAGGCCCGAACTGCTCGCGGCTGGTGAATTTGTGCACTTTGCCTGCACCAGCGAGGACATCAACAACACCAGCCACGCCTTGCAGCTTAAAGCGGCGCGCGATCAGGTGCTGCTGCCGGCACTCGACGCCGTCATCCACAAGCTGCGCGACATGGCGCATGCCTTTGCCGACGTTCCCATGCTGAGTCGCACGCACGGCCAGACCGCCAGCCCGACGACGGTGGGCAAGGAAATTGCCAACGTGGTGGTGCGCCTGCAGGCAGCCCGCGACAAAATCGCCGACATCAAGCTGCTGGCCAAGATGAATGGCGCCGTGGGCAATTACAACGCGCATCTGTCAGCCTGGCCTGACTTTGACTGGGAAGCCTTCAGTCGCAAGGTGATCGAAACAGCTGAGCCGCTGGGTCTGGGTCTGACTTTCCAGCCCTACAGCATCCAGATTGAGCCGCACGATTACATGGCCGAGTTGTTTGACGCGGTAGCACGCAGCAACACCATCCTGATCGATTGGGCGCGCGATGTCTGGGGCTATGTGTCGCTCGGCTATTTCAAACAGAAGCTGCGCGAGGGCGAGGTTGGCTCCTCCACCATGCCGCACAAGGTGAATCCGATTGATTTTGAAAACGCCGAAGGCAACCTCGGCCTGGCCAATGCCCTGCTCAGACACCTGAGTGAGAAGCTGCCGATCAGCCGCTGGCAGCGCGATCTGACGGACAGCACGGTGCTGCGCAACATGGGCGTCGCGCTCGGTTATGCGGTACTGGCCTACCAGTCGCTGGCAAGCGGCTTGGGCAAACTTGAAATCAATGAAGCGGCAATTGCCGCCGATCTGGATGCGTCGTGGGAAGTGCTGGCCGAACCGGTGCAGACCGTGATGCGCCGCTTTGGCTTGCCCAAGCCCTACGAGCAACTCAAGGATTTCACGCGTGGTGCGCCCATGACGCGCGAGTTGATGCAGGGCTTTATCTCACGGCTGGAACTGCCAGCTGCGGAGAAGCAGCGCCTGCTGGCCATGACGCCGGGCAGCTACACCGGCATGGCAGGAATATTGGCTAAAAGGATCTGATGGCCCCCACACTCGTCACTTCGTGTACTCCCTGCCCCCCGCGGGGGCTGATCCGGCTTGGGGCGGCCCGGCGCCGAATCTGATGGCCACCAAGTCAACCATCTTCAAAGCCAATCTTCAGATTGCCGACATTGACAACTCCTACTACGCCGACCATGCGCTGACGCTGGCGCGCCACCCGAGCGAAACCGACGAGCGCATGATGCTGCGCCTGTGTGCGCTGGCGCTGCAGGCGCACAAACTGCAATCGGTGTGCGGCGGTGACGGCACGCTGGCCTTTGGCGCGGGTTTGTCGGACCCGGATGAGCCCGACGTCTGGCTGCGCGATTTCACCGGACTCACACGGCTCTGGATTGAAGTGGGCCAGCCCGAAGACAAGCCTCTGCTCAAGGCCTGCGGCAAGGCCGATGCGGTGGTGCTGTACTGCTTCAACCACGCGGCCGAAATCTGGTGGCGTGGCATCGAAAGCAAACTCACGCGGCCGCAAAATCTGAGCATTTTCCGGCTGCCGACCAGCGCCGCACAGGCTCTCATTCCGATGGCCCAGCGCAACATGCAGTTGCAGGCCACGATTCAGGAAGGCGTGCTGATGCTCAGTGATGACAAGGTCCACGTCGACCTGGAGCCGGTGCGCTGGAAATAACGGCCTGGTGCTATCCTTGTCGCATGAAAACCATCGTCAAATGGCTGCTCAGCGCCGCCGCCCTGATCGCTGTTGCCTATCTGTATGGCGGTGTCCAGATTCAAAGCTACAGCGCAGCCCTGATTGCGGCCCTGGTGATCGGCCTGTTCAACATGATTCTGCGTCCGGTGCTCGTTGTGCTGACGCTACCGGTCACCATCATTTCACTGGGCCTGTTCCTGTTTGTCATCAATGCCCTGATGTTCTGGGCCGCCGCCGGCATGCTTGACGGTTTTCATGTCAAGGGTTTTGGCGCAGCGCTGCTCGGTTCGCTGATTTACTCTGCCTTTGGCGTGCTGATTGATTCAGCGGTCGAGCGACTGTTCCTTCAAAAGTAGCTCGACCTGGCGCTTGCGCGTATCGATGATCGAGGACTCGATGTGGTCCTGACCGTTGCTGCCGGCGCCTGCTGCGTCATTCTTGCGCATCAGTTCCTGCGCCGCCCTGAACCGATCCAGCGCTGCGGCGTAGTCGAGCCGCGCTACCTGGGCTTCTGCCTCGGCCCGAATGGAGCGCAGCAGCTGGCCCTGTACCGCATAGACGCTTGACAGCAGTTGCCAGGCCTGTGCATCGTGCGCCCGTGCCACGACCCACACCTGCAAGGCTTGCGCAACGTCATTGGCGGCAACCGGATCCCCCGCTTGCAACGCCATCTGCGCACGCAGAAACAGCGCCGGTCGCTGTCGCAGCGACCCCGGCGCAGCTGGAGCACGGTCAAGCAGCGCTGCCGCGCGCTTGAACTCGCCGGCCGCGAGTGCCACCTCCACTTCAAGCCAGTGCGACAGCCGCGCGGCGGCCGCGTCTGCCTGCACCACCGCTGACAAACGTTGGAGATACTGGCCAGCACCGGCAAAATCGCGCAGCCGGCTACTCGCCAAAGCAGCGCCGTACAGTGCCTCTGCCTGACGCGCCAGCGGCGCAGTCGTCGGCGAAGTGGCTGGCGCCACCGACGCAATGGCGCGCAATGCATCAACGCCGGGATTGGACAAAACCCGCGCGCGTGCCGTCATGATCGCGTGTTCAATACTGGGTGGCGCGCTGGGGGCGTTGCCTGCACCCAGCGGTTGGCGTCCCTGCATGTCGGCGATCCTCTCTGTCGTCAGCGGATGGCTGCGCAGATAAGGGTAGGCGCCACTGTCATTGAGTCGCGAGGCCTGCTGCAATTTTTCAAACATCGAGACAAAACCCTGCGCCTCAAAGCCGGCCTGCGTCATGACGCCAAAACCAATGCGATCGGCTTCGCGCTCCATGTCGCGCGAAAAATTGAGCTGGTTCTGCGCCGCCACCGCCTGTCCGCCAACGATCAAGGCACTGCCGGCATCCGCGCTCTTGCTGGCGGCCAGGGCCCCCAGAATCATGGCCCCTATCATCCAGGGCGTCTGCTGAGCCTGTTTGGCCATCACGCGCGAGATATGTCGCTGCGTTACATGACTGAGTTCATGCCCGAGCACCGAGGCCAACTCATCGCGGCTGCTCACCACGGCCAGCAAACCCAGATGAACGCCGAAATACCCCCCCGGCAGGGCAAAGGCGTTGACCGTGCGGTCTCGTCCGAGCATGAGTTCCCAGGCAAAGCGCTCGCTCAGTTCCGTGGAGAGGTCGCCACGCGCGCGCGCAGCCGCCAGCAGTGGCTGCCAGATGCCTTGAACATAGTCGGCCAGTACCGGGTCGTCAATGTAGTCCGGATCGCGGTAGATCTCACGCGCAATCCGGTCACCCAGCCGGCGCTCGACGCTGCTGCTCATCTCGCTACCGTCGCCGAGGGTCGGCAACTGCATGGCGTCGGCAGCGCGCGCCGGCAACGGTGCCAGCAGCGCAGCCAGCAGGATCAATGCACAGATCGGCACGCTAGCTGTTGCGACAGTGAAACTTTTCATGATCGTATGATGCGGGACTCATATAAACGCCGTGTAAATCTGGCAGACCCGGCACGACGCATCAACTGTAACGAAATATCTCATGAGCTCACTTACCCATTTTGACGCCCAGGGCCAAGCCCACATGGTGGACGTGGCGGACAAGGCGCACACGCAACGCATCGGCATCGCGGGCGGGCGCATCGAAATGCTGCCAGCCACCCTGGCCATCATCGAAAGCGGCAGCGCCAAAAAAGGCGACGTGCTGGGGATCGCCCGCATCGCCGGCATCATGGCCGCCAAGAAGACCAGTGAGCTGATCCCCCTGTGTCACCCGCTGGCACTGACACGGGTGGCGATTGAATTTGAAGTGGTGCCGGCTGGCATTTCCTGCAAAGCCACGGTAGAAACCGTCGGTCCGACCGGGGTCGAGATGGAAGCACTGACCGCAGTGCAGGTCGCCCTGCTCACCATCTACGACATGTGCAAGGCGGTGGACCGCGGCATGACGATCACCGGTGTGAAACTGCTGGAAAAGCACGGCGGCAAGTCGGGCAGTTTTGTGGCTGCTGGCTAGGGCTGCTGCAACGGCCGGCCGGCACTCTCGCGCAGCCACAGCGCATAGCTCTCGGGAAAAGCCGCCTGGTAGCGCGCCTGGTAAAACAAAGCCTCGTCCTGACGCCCCAGCAGCGTGGCGCTCTCGATCAGCTTTTCGACAACACGCCCTTCCGGCGAAAAGTGCAGCAAATCCTTCGCCAGATCATGCAGATAGGCCGCGTTCTCAGGCCTCAATTCGGACATCGTGAGTTCAGCAAAACGGACCTGGTTTGAATACAACCAGGAGTCGCGAATCTTCTCCAGCGTATTTTCGCGATAGGCTGCGACGCGGTACGGCGCAGCCAGGTAGATCTGGCTGACCCGGCGATAGTCCCAGCCGGCGTAGGCCGCTGCCAATGCCAGCGACAGCGCCAGCACGCCGGGCACGAGCGACACACGGGCTGATGCTCCGGCAGCGCGATCGGAAACTCGCCACAGCAGCCAGATGCACAGGCCAAAAGCCATCTGGAACGGGCCATACCAAAGCGGATACTCCAGCATGCTGTGCAGCAGGATGAGCGCCAGCACGGCCCACGCCATTTGCCGCGTCGCGTCAGTCTCAGCCCAGGGTCGGGCGCGCCACAGCAGCCAGCCGCCCAGAGCGCAGACCGCCAGCGATAGCGGCACACCGAGTTCAACCGCCAGGTGCAGCGGCAGATTGTGGGCGTTGTCCAGAATGTCACAAAAGCGCTCCCCCGGATAAAGCGTGAGGAAGTGGGCGTAGTCGAGTTCGCCCCAGCCCCAACCCAGCCAGGGCTTTTGCGCGATCAGCTGCAGCACGTTGGACCACAGGGTGGTGCGGCTGGTGCACTGGGCGGCGCCCTCGTGCAATCGCCCTAGAATGCCGCTGGACTGTGCGTCCAGACCGCCCAGGGCTGGTAAGGCAAAAGCCGCCACCGCATAAGCCATGGCAGCAACCAGCAATACGGGCCAGCCGGCAGATGCCCGTCCCGTTGCAGCAGGCCGACGCCAGATCAGGTGCAGTACCAGCAGCAAGAGCAGTTGCACCATGCCGGTGCGCGACGACGAGGCTGCATTGCCCAGAGCCAGCAGAATCGCCGCCAGCATGGTTGCAACCATGCTGGGCGCGAGCATGGAGCGCCGCGCAGCGGCAACGCCCTCCATTCGGAGTCGGTCATTCCACCAGAGCAGAGCAGCCAGGCCAATATTGGTCAATGTTGCAAATTGATTGCGTTGTCGCAGGTTGGCAAAGGCTTCACCGACTTCGGTGCTGTTGACCCACGGTGCCAGTGCCGACGCAGCCCCAAAATACTGCAACAAGCCGATGGCCGCGCTGATCAGGGCCGCCGCCAGCCAGGCCGACGCAGCGCAGCGATCCAGCCGGACCGGCGCCACCCAAAGCAGGATCAGCGCCAAACATCCCAGCGTCAGCAACCAGGGCGCAACAACCGATGAAGGACCAGGCGAAAACGGATTTAGCCACGGCAGTGCGATCAACAGGGAAACGGCGATAAAGTGCATAGGGCGATCGGTATTCTCCCACCGCATTCTTGTTGGACAATACCCACAAAGATCTTCCACCATACAGAATTCGGGGGGGGGTACGGCGTTTCATTCGTTATGATTGGCTTTTACTCGGGTATTCGCAATGAAAATCGATAATCTAGAAGACTATTTCAGAGGACAACAAGTATCCCTGCAATGGCTGCCTATATTGCGCGCCTTGGCATTGGAAATGTCGGCCAATGCCGAAACCAAGGAACTGCGTTCGCTGTTCTTCAAGATTGGCGAACACTTCGCCAATGATGCGGAAGATCGTTTTCAAGCCGTGCAATCACTGGTCCAGCTTGAGGAACACCTCAATGAATTTTGGTCCCAGATCAATTGGGGCTGGGTAGATTTGAAGGAAGCCAAGAGTTATATCGAAATTTCCCATCAAGCCGCTCCCCTGGCAGAAGCATTTGGCAATGATGCTCTCGAATGGAGTGTGGGATTGCTGGAAGGCTTCTACCAGAGTGTTTTTAAAGTACTTGGGGCCAGTGAAACCATGGTGGTGCAAGGCATCGGTGAGTCATCGAACGGGATGGACATCCGCTTACGCTTTGGGCGACCAGACTAAATAGCAGATTGAAGGAGCGAAGGCATGGCCAAGGCGGGAGGGGATCCCTCGAAATTGTTCCGGTCACTTAAACCGGATGAAGAATCTTTTCATGCGAGCGCAAGTGCGGCGGCGCGGGAGGCAGAGCAAAGGTGGCCGCTGTTCAAAGCAGTGTCCCCGAGGAAGCAGGAACCCACACCGATACTGTCGGCACAAGAAAAAACGCTTTGGAGCAAACAGGAAAGACCCAGTGGCCTTGAACGAAAACCGGCTTTGTCCTTGCCTGGCGTAAGCAGCAAACTGGCCGCCAGTTTGAACATGATGGGTGGACGCAGCGCCCAGGGCGCCGTTGCCAGGCCTCCTTTGCGGGCTGAGCGCGAAAGTCCATTGCCGGAGTCGCTGCGCGGCGCGACCAAATTTGCGCCGGAACCACCGACAGAGAGTCGCGGACTGCTGTTTTCAAAATCGCTGGCACGCGAACCAGACGACGCGCTGGAGCCGCCAGCGGCCGCTGGCTCTGGCGATTCTCTAGCCAAGCTGTTCAATCGACTTGAAGGCAAAGACCAGGCCGTCGGGAAATCTGCCGGCAAGCGGCCGTCATTCCTGGGACGACTAGGCCGGCGATGAGCGTTGTTGGCATTGTTTCGATGAAAGGTGGCGTCGGCAAGACGTCCGTCACAGCCAATCTTGCCACTGCCCTGGCACAAAAACTCGGTTCAGGTCGCGTCTCGGTGATCGACCTCGACCCACAAAATGCGCTGCACTGGCACTTTGGCATACACGACCCGGAGACCGAAGGCGTCTGCAGACAATCGCTGCGTGGTGAAGGCTGGGGCGGCATCGCACTGGCGAACGAATTTGACGTAACCTGCCTGCCCTATGGGGCTGCAAGCGAACCCGAACGCGAAGCCTTTGAGGCACTGTTGTCGAATCAGTCGCATTGGATCGGGGATCAAATCGGACAGGCCGGCCTGTCCGAAGACCGTGTGGTACTGATTGACACGCCGCCCGGCTCCACGGTCTATCTGAGGCAAGTGTTCGCCTGTGCCGACCTGGTGCTCATCGTGCTGTTGGCAGATGCCGGATCGTACGCAACGATTCCGGCCATGGAGTCCTGGCTCGACGAAATGTCCGCTGTTTCCCCTCACCTTCGAAGCGTTTACCTGCTGAACCAGATTGATCGAAGCGACTCATTCAACCGCGACGTGGCAGACCTGTTGCAGCGCGACATCGGGGATCGGCTAGCCCCGATTGGCATTCATGGTGATGAGGCTGTCAGCGAAGCGCTTGCCTTTCAGCAGCCGGTGTTGACTTACGATCCTTATGGACAGGCCAGTCATGACATTGCTCGACTCGCGACATGGATGATCACCACGCTGAACCGATGAGCCCACGGTTGCTGCTGAGTCTCTGGCGCGAACGCTGGAACAAACCTGCGGCACAAACCCGTGCAACAGGATTTTGGCAGGGCCGATTTGATCGATGGATCCATTGGCTGACTTATGGGTCGGTCTGGGCCCTGCCCGGTGTCACCATCATTGCGGTTCTGTGCTGTATGGTCCTCGCGAACCTGGTTCTGGTGGTTCAGCTTGCCTTGCATGAGCAGATCATTTTTTCGGTCTTTATGGTCTGTTTGGCCTTGTACGTCCGCCGCTACGCGGGGCATTTTGTGACACTGCTGCTGCTCGGCTTGAGCGCTGTGATGTCGGCGCGCTACCTGTATTGGCGTTTGACTGCAACGTTGGCAACAGATTTCGATTCGAACTTTTTCATTGGCCTGTGCCTTTGCCTGGCGGAACTTCACCTTTGGTTGCTGGCGATGACCGGCGCAATGAAAGAGCTTTGGCCAGTGAAGAAGGTCCACATTCCCTTGCCAAGCGAGTCGGCAGGCTGGCCGGAGGTGGACATTTTTATCCTCTGTGATGATCAAACATTGCCAACCGTCCAATCGGCGGCAGCGGCCGCTCTGGCGCTCAGTTGGCCCAAGCGGATGTTGAAGGTTTATCTCCTGGATAACTGTTCGCGCGATGCGGTCAAGACACTGGCCGACTCGATGGCAATCACTTACCTCACCCCGGCAGACGACGCCAGCGACAGGACAAGCCGTATCAGCCAGGCCGTCGCCAAGTCCAGTGGCCATGTGATCACCATTCTTCAGTGTCACTCCAATCCAGGGGTCGATTTCTTGAAAATGACGCTTGGCTGGTTCCTGCGGGACACGAACCTGGCGATGCTGCAGACTCCCGGACACTTTCTGGCCCCACCGCCGTCACCCCATATCATGGAAATATTCGGCGAGCCCACCAGCGGCCTCCCCTGTGCCTTGATCCGTCGCTCCATGCTCAATGAGGTCAACGGCGTCGAAACAGGCCCGGTGTCAAAGCGCGCGCATACTGCGCTGAAGTTGCAGGCGGCAGGCTATAGCACCGGGTATCTTGGTCTTGGCGGCAAAGCCGAACCCATCACGACCGACGTGTTTATGGCCTATCGCCCTTTTGGCGACTATTCACTTCGATGGAAACTAGAACTGCAGTCTGTGAACAAGGCGCTTGGGTTTTTTCGTCCAATTCCTCGTCTTTTCTTTTTTTTCGCGCCGGCAGCTTATCTACTGCTCGACCTTCGGCTCATTGAGACTTCAGTCGCACTGTTGGGCGCCTATGCCTTGCCACATCTGATCCATGGTTACATTTCGAAGGAAAGGAAGAATAGCGGGCACCGTTTCAATGAATGGACAGAACTCCTTGAAATGCTGCTGGCCTGGCATATCCTGTGCTGGACGACGTTGACGCTCGTGTGGACGGAAATCACCAATTGGAGGAATCTGCTTCGACGCACATCCCCCGTGAAGCCCCCGGCCTTCAAATGGAAAGCTGTCTTGCCGTATCTGGCACTATTTGTCCTGAATCTGGCGGCCTTGACGAGTGGCGTCACCGATTTGGCGACCTGGCCTCGCCCTATTGAAGAGATGACTGTCCTTTTTGTTGTCTGGGCTATCTACAACGTCATGTTTTTCACCGCCATGCTCGCGGTAGCCGAAGAAAGCAGACAGATCCGCCTGCATACCAGTATGCAAAGACATCTGCCAGCCATGGTCAGACTGCCAAGCGGTCGCACCGTCTCGTGCACCACCGAAAATTTTCCGGAACGGTCCTTGGCCCTGCAACTGCCGATGCCGGTAGCCATCGAGAGTGAAATGACCGTGAGCATTTCAATTTTCCACAATAACCACGAATTTTCCTTTCCGGCGCGAGTGGCCTTAGCGCAGGATCTTCTGTTGCGAGTCGAAATCAATGGTCCGGCACAAAATGTGTACAACGCCCTGGCCGTTGCGGCATACTCGCGAGGGCAAGATTGGCCAAAATGGTTGCCTGCTCGCGATGCCGACCATCCGCTACCCAAGTGGTTAGCTCCAGCTCTCGCGACTCTGCGCCATAGGGCATTCAGGCGGGTGACCGATTTTGGCAAATTGATGGGCAGACAACTCAACCGTGTCCGGATGCAAATAGGGAAGAAGAAATGACTGAACCAAGACTTTTGTCATACCAGACTCGTTGGCACTCGCTGGCAGCAGTTCTTGCTCTTGGCTTTTTCATGCTGTTCACGGCAACATCGGTCGAGTCCAAGCCTCGTGTCCCCAAAGCCGACCGGCTCAAGGCGGCACAAGAAGCCAGTGAAGAGAGTGATGCTCGAAAAGGACCCGCCAAATCGCGCACGGTCTCCTTTACCTTCAAGCAAATGGGCGCGTGGTCTGCCATCAAACTGCGTGGCGTGGATGGGTCTCAAACACTCTCCTTCCCGATTCGCGCCGATGAAGTCGTGGTTGCGGCGAAGCTCAGAATTGCCTACGACTATTCGCCTGCTCTTATTCCCGAATTGAGCCATTTGAAGGTTTCACTCAACGACCGTTTTGCGACCGTGCTGCCATTACCGAAAGACAAGAGTGTTGGAAATACGCGCGACATCGACATCGATCCACGCTGGTTTTTTGACGTCAACTATCTCCGCTTCAAACTGATCGGCCATTACACCAGGGACTGTGAAGACCCGTTTCATTCCTCTTTGTGGCTGACCCTGAGTGACTTGGGTCGTCTGGAACTGACACTGGCACCCTTGTCAACTGTGAACGACCTGAAGAACCTGCCGGCACCCTTTTTTGATAAGCGCGACAACGTTCCATTAAGCTTGCCCTTTGTTTTTGCCAGCAGTCCATCTTTGGGCACCCTCAAGGCAGCTGGGGTGCTGGCGTCCTGGTTTGGACTTCAAGCCGGTACCCGTGGAGCACAGTTTCCGGTCCTTATCAACAATCTGCCGGAAGGCAATGCAGTTGTTTTCCTGCAGGCTGGCAAGACTTTCGAGGGACTCAAGGGGACAACATCTTCAACCGTTTCAATTCAGCCCCATCCAGGCAATCCGCAGGCAAAGTTGCTGTTGATCAGCGGCGGCAGCGACGAGGACCTGGCACGTGCTGCACGTGCTGTGGCATTGTTTACCTCAACTCTTTCTGGCTCCTCGACCACCATCAACAAAGAGACTGCCACTGCACCGCGCAAGCCCTACGATGCGCCGGCTTGGGTTGCCACTGACCGACCTGTACGCTTTGGCGAATTGGCGCGACCGGAGGAACTGCGCACACAGGGCTACTTCCCGGAAGTGATTCGACTCAATTACCGTGTCTCACCTGACCTCTTTACATGGCGCACGCCCGGTGCACCCGTCAAGCTCAAGTACCGTGCCATCCGTTTGCCGGGTCACAAGAGTTCCAGTCTGAACCTTGGCATTAACTCCAATTTCATTCAGGCGATCGCGATCGATGAGCCTTACAAGGGAACCAAGGAAGCCGAGTTCGTGAAAGACAAGACCCCGCTGCGAGAGGAACTTGTTTTCGTTCCTCCGTACGGTGTTACGGGTCGTGATCAACTTCAGTTCAGCTACTACTTTGACTTCGTCAAGGAAGGCCATTGCCGCAACATGCCACCGGACAATTTGCAGGGCGCCATTGACGCGGAGTCGACGATGGATTTCAGTGGTTTCCCGCATTACGTCGCTTTGCCCAATCTGGCGTATTTTTCCAATATGGGCTTTCCGTTCACACGAATGGCCGACTTGTCGGAAACGGCCGTGGTTCTGCCAGACAGCCCCAACGCGGATGAACTGGGCCTTTACTTGACGTTGATGGGCCGGATGGGTGAAGCAACAGCCTATCCCGCGCTGCATCACGCACTGGTTGCAAGCATCGATGTCGAAAAAATGTCGAAACGGGACCTTCTTGTGATTGGCTCGGCAAGGAGCCAGGCCTTGATGACCAAGTGGGCCGACAGGTTACCCATGGTTCAGAGCAACGGTGAGCGGTACGTGCGAGAAGCCGACAGCACTTGGCGCCCGACTTACCGCTGGGAGCAGCAAGATGTTCAGGAACCAACGCAGCCCAAGGGGGGCCTGACGTTGACCGGGATCGGGATCGGGAATCTGGCAACAGTGATGGCCTTCGAATCGCCTCTGGAATCGGGGCGTAGCGTCGTCTTCTTGTACGCTGATAAAGCTGCAGACCTGCGAAAGCTTGCTGATGTCCTGGCCGATCCCGAGCGAATCCCCTTGATTCAGGGCGATTTCGCCATCGTCGACGACAAGAGCGTCAGCCATGCGAAAGTCAGCCGCACTTACTACATCGGTTCACTGCCCTGGTTCAGCAAGTTGCGCTGGTTCTTGTCAGATCAGCCGCTTGTGCTGGGTTTGCTCGGAGGGCTCATCTGCCTGCTGATGGCTGCAATTATCTACCGCAAATTGGGTCCCATTAACGCCAAACGTGCCAAAGCGAGCGCTTGATACTGTCATGCAAATTATGAAAACTTTGGGATGTCTGACATTGACTCTGGCGGCGCTGATAGCACCTGCGCTGGCGAGCGACGACCTGGAGACCAGTCAAATGGTGGACCAGGCGCGCCACTGGCAAAAAAAGCGGCGCGACGACCTGGCGGCCGAACTCTGGCGCAAGGTGCTGCGGTTTAACCCCAAGCACCCTGAGGCTCTGGC
>QYPX01000105.1 GCA_007280205.1 Comamonadaceae bacterium | reverse complement strand
TGCTGCTTGAAGCGCGGGTCTCGCCGCATCTGATTGACCGCGTCCATGCCGATCTGCCAGTGGATGTGCGTTTTTCTTCCTTTGCCAATTCACCCCAGCTGGTGGTGGAGGGCAAGGTGGCGTCGGTTTCGGCCGACCTGCTGGTGGACCCGCATACGGGCGCCGGCTACTTTCTGGCCCGCGTTGCGGTCACGCCCGAAGGCATGAAGAAGCTCGGCAAGCGCCAGATGCAGGCCGGCATGCCGGTGGAGGTGATCTTCATCACGGGCGAGCGCTCCATGCTGACCTATTTGCTGCACCCGTTGACCAAGCGGATGGCGGCATCGATGAAAGAGGAGTGAGCCCATGTTGCACCCTACTTTGAGCAGCGCAGTGCAGCGTCTGCCATTCAAACCGCTGTTGCTGTGCAGCCTGTTGCTGTCTCTTTCAGGCACGGTCCTCTCGATGGATCTGTTGCAGGCCTACCAGGCGGCGCAGCAGCAGGATGCGACGATTCTGGCCTCGCGTGCTGCGGCGCAAGCCGGCCGCGAACGTTTGCCACAGGCGCGCTCGCAGTTGTTGCCCAACGTTGCCATGAGTGTGGGGCGTAATCAAAACAATCTGGTTAATACAACGCCTAATTCCTTGGGGCAGGAGCAAACCAGCGAGACCCATTACCCGAGTCTGAACCGGACGCTGACGGTACGCCAACCCCTGTTTCGCAGCTACCTGGCAGCGCAGTACCGGCAGGCTGAGGCCCAGGTGCAGGAGGCGGAAGCTTCTTTGGCACAGGATGAGCAGAATCTGGCCGTGCGTGTCAGTGGCGCCTATTTCGAGGCCATGCTGACCCATGAGCAACTGGCCCTGGTGCTGGCCCAGCGCACGGCGTACACGACCCAACTCGACGCGGCACGCAAGTCTCTGGCAGCGGGCTCCGGTACCCGCACCGATGTGGACGACGCGCAGGCGCGGTTGGACATGAATGCGGCGCTGGAGATTGAGGCCCGGCAGAACGTGTCCTACACCTTGCGACAACTTGAAATGCTGGTGAATCAGCCGGTGGACAAGCTGGCAACGCTCGACGTTGCCAGGCTGGAGTTGCTGCAACCACAACCCAACGTGCTGCAGGACTGGATTGCCCGCGCCGAGACCGGCAACCCGCAATTGCAGTCGCTCAGAGCGCAGGTCGAGACATCCCGGCAGGAGGTGAAGAAGGCTGGTTCAGGGCACTACCCGACGCTCGACGCCGTGGCGCAATGGTCGCGCAGCGAGAGTGAAAACATTCTCAACGTGGCGTCGCGCTACACCAATGCGTCAGTGGGACTGCAGCTCAATATTCCGATTTTTTCGGGTGGCTATGTGAACTCCTCGGTGCGTCAGGCGCTGGCGGGACAGGAGCATGCCGAGCAGGCACTCGAAGCGGGTCGGCGTGACCTGGGAGTGCGGGTTTACAAGGAGTTTCGCGGCATGACCGAGAACATTCCCAAGGTCAGGGCGCTGGAGTTGGCGCTGCGCTCGGCGGACCAGTTGGTGCTGTCAAGCCGCAAGTCCTTCCAGGCGGGCAGCCGCACCGTGATCGATGTGCTCAACGCCGAGCAGCAACGCATGGTGGTGCTGCGCGACCTGGCGCAGGCGCGCTATATGTACCTGATTGCCAGGATCAGGTTGCTGGCCCTGGTGGGGGCTGCGGATGATGAGGCGGTAGCTGCCATTAACCGCATGCTCAAGTCCTGAACGGATTGATCAAGGGCACGCCAGTGCCAGCAAAGTCGTCCACGTTGCGTGTCACCACAGTCATGCCGTGTTCAAGAGCCGTTGCAGCAATCATCGCATCGCGGTCTGAGCGCGGATCGGGAACATGCATGGCGGCGCACAGGGTCGCCGTGCTTTCGGTAAAAGGCAAAATGTGACCGGCAAAAGCTGCTCGCACATTCTTTAGCCAGACCCGCAACGCGCTGCCTTGTGGCGGCGTTTTTCGCTCCAGTGCCAGGACACCTTTTTCCAGTTCGAGAATGCTGATGGCTGTCAGGAAAAGTTGACTTGCCGGTACGCTGGCGGCCCAGCTTCGAACCGCAGCCGACTGCTTGGGCTTGCCCTGTCGCAATTCCGAAATGACGTTGGTGTCTAGAACGTACATGGGGGCATTTCGATTTGCAGGCGTGGTGCCTCAAACTCGATGTTCTGGCCACCTGGGATGGTGTCCATGACGTCGAGCAGAGAGGCTTCCTGGTGCCCGGCCAACTGGTAGTAGTCTTCGATGTTGAGCAGCGCAAAAGCGGGTCGCCCACGGTCAGTAATGAACACCGGACCTTGGGCGGCGGCTCGTTTGGCAGCGCCCACGTCGCGTGTGAAGTCCCGACTTGAATAGGTGTGAACCGACATTGTTTTCTCCTGAATGCTTGTATGTTATGACATTTATTTCTTCGGATCAATCAATTTAAGGTCAACATCTGCCAGCGACAAGCGGCAGGCAAATCACTATACTGTTGATTTATACAGTAAACGTCACCGGTTGACGTGTTTGCCATGGCTTCGATTCTCCGGTCTGCTGTCTTGCCCGAGTTCGGCGCTGCCGTCTGGCGCGCTACGGAACTGGGCGCGGCTGGCGTTGCCACGCTGGCCACCGGGCATGCCGCGCTGGACGCCGAGTTGCCGGGTGCCGGCTGGCCGGTGGGCGCCATCAGTGAAATTTTGCAGCGGCGTGGCGAGCACAACGAGTGGCGCCTGCTGTTGCCGGCTTTGCGCCGTGCCGGCATCGGCTCGGTGGTGCTGGTGGGTGCACCGCATGTGCCGTTTGCGGCGGCGCTCTCGGCGCAGGGGCTGGACGCGCGGCGCCTGTTGTGGGTGGCGGTCGCCACGCCGGCCGAATGCCTGTGGGCTGCAGAACAGGCGCTGCGCTGCGCTGGCGTGGCAGCGGTGCTGCTGTGGCTTACCCAGGCGCGTGCGGAGCAATTGCGGCGGCTGCAGATGGCGGCGCAGCTGCACAGCAAACTTCTTTTTTTAATGCGTCCGGCGCAGGCGCAAGCTGAATCTTCTCCGGCTGCGCTGCGTTTGCTGGTGGTCAATCCAACGGACAGCGACGCGCTGCAACTGCACATCATCAAACGCCGTGGCCCGCCACGGGAGCAGCCTTTGTTGCTGCCGGCACGGCCGGCGCGACTGGCGGCTTTGCTGGCACAAGCCGGTACGGCCTGGCAGGGGGTGGAGCATGCTCTGGGTCGCATTGCAAGCGCTGCCTGAACCGGCCTCAGCGGAACTGGTGGATGGCTGCACGGCGCTGGGCTGGTGGGCCTTGCAGTTCACGCCCAAGGTGGCGCGCGTGGATGATGCGCTGCTGCTGGAGCTCTCGGCCAGTGAGCGCCTGTGGGGCGGACGCTCGGCCCTGCTGCGCCACATTCACGCCGCCGACAAGCCGGTTGCTGGCGTCCGCTTTGCGCGCGGTGCTACCTCCCTGATTGCGCTGGCGCAGTTGCAATTGTTGCAAGCGCAAGCTCTGCCGAACAGAGCGCGGAGCAGAACCGCACCTGACGATTTACCGCTGGCCACCCTGGCGGCGGCGCGGCCGCATCTGGCTACGTTGCAGCGGCTGGGCTGCACGCGCTGGGGCCAGTTGCGGGCGCTGCCACGGGGGGGTGTGGCACGCCGCTTTGGCGCCGACCTGCTTGACGCGTTGGACCGCGCTTACGGTCAAGCTCCCGACAGTTACCCCTGGCTGCTGCTGCCAGAACAGTTTGACGCGACGCTGGAACTGGGCTCTCAGGTGGAGGCAGCGCCAGCGCTGCTGTTTGCTGCACGCCGCCTGTTCAATCAACTGCAGCTCTGGCTGCAGGCGCGCCACGCGGGTGTGTTGGCACTGCTGCTGGGCTGGACCATGGATGAGCGGCGCAACACGGCCAGTCACGGGGAACTGGTGCTGCGCACGGCCGAGCCGAGTGCTGACATGGCGCACCTGCAGCGTCTGCTGGCCGAACAACTGGCGCGCATCACCTTGCCGGCACCGGTGCTCTACCTGCATTTGCGCTCTCTGGAAACCGAAAAGCTGCACGGTGAAAGCACAAGCTTGTTGCCGCTGGAGCAGCTCTGTGGCGACAGCCTGCTGCAGATGCAGGAGCGTTTGTGCGCGCGCCTGGGTGCCGGGCAGGTGTTGCAGGTGCAGCAGTGTGCCGAGCACCGACCCGAGCGCATGCAGCTCTGGCAAACGCTGGCAGAGGAAACGCGCCAGGGCAAGTTTGCTCAGAGCGATCAAAGGGTGCTGTATCCAAGCTGGTTGCTGGCCAGACCTTTGCGTTTGGCGGTGCGCGACCAGTGCCCACAGTACCCTGGTCCATTGACCCTGCTGGCGGGTCCGCAGCGCCTGGAAGCGGCCTGGGGGGAAGGTGCCGACTGCGCCTTGCGCGACTATTTTCTGGCGCGCAGCGAGCAGTTTGGTTTGCTCTGGATTTACCGCGAGCGTCTGAGTACCGAGCTTGCCGGTTCCGAATCAAGCTGGTATCTGCATGGCCTGTTTGCCTGAGACGCCTGTGACAGAGAGCGCCTTGCCGGCCTATGCCGAGTTGCATTGCCTGTCGAGCTTCAGCTTTCAGCGCGGCGCATCGCAACCCGAAGAACTGGTGGCGCGCGCTGCGGTGCTGGGTTACGCCGCGCTGGCGCTCACCGACGAGTGTTCGGTGGCCGGTCTGGTGCGCGCCCACACCGAGGCAAAGAAACTGGGTTTGAAGTTGTTGCCCGGCGCTGAATTTGCGCTGCCGGGCTTTAGCGTCGTCGTGTTGCCGCAGCACCTGCAGGGCTGGGGCAATTTGTGCGAGTTCATCACGCTGGCGCGCCGCTCTGCGCCCAAAGGCCAGTACCGTGTGGTATGGCCAGATCCGAATTGGGCGATGCTGGCTGGATGTGAAGTTTTGCTGTCATTCTCATCCGGTATTTCTTTCGAGGCGGCCTGTGTCACCACCCTCCATGCCAGGCGTCTTTTTGCATCGAAGCTGTGGCTGTGCGTCGAGTTGCTGCTGGGGAGCGACGATGCGCTCTGCTTGCACAGCTTGCAGCAACTCTCACGCATCACCGGTGTGCCGCTGGTGGCCGCTGGCAATGTACACATGCATTTGCGCTCGCGCAAGCCGCTGCAGGACGTGATGACGGCCATCAGTTTGGGGAGGGCAGTGGCAGAGTGCGGCTTTGCACTGCAGCCCAATGCCGAAGCGCATTTGCGCTCGCGTCGGCGACTCTCGACGATCTATCCGCCCGCGTTTCTGGCCAACACCTTGCTGATTGCGCAGCGCTGCAGTTTCAGCCTGGACGAGTTGCGCTACCAGTACCCGCTGGAGACCGTGCTGCCCGATCAGACGCCAGCGCAGACCCTGCGTCAGCTCACTCTGGAAGG